>JAGDDM010000093.1 GCA_017958015.1 Abditibacteriota bacterium
AAACATCACATCGCAAAGCGATACATCACCCGCCCGCAAGGGCGGACATCACTGTCTCAGAGTACCTTGTCAAGGTACTTTGAGACCTGTTCCGCCCACATTTCACCGTGGGCCTTGAGACCCTTGGGTCCGAAGTGGATGCCGTCTCCCGGCGGGTTGTCGTCTCTGTACTCGGCCTTGAGGACGTCGGTGTCCGGTCCCTGAAGGGCGGCGCCCATATCCCAGAGTTTCTGGTGGGCTGCCCGGACCTTGGGCCAGCTCTCGTGGCTCTTGTTCCAATAGGACACCTTGGCAATCATCCAGGGGAAGTACCAGCCCGCGTCCCGAACGGAGGACTTGATTGTTCTGTTCATGAGCTCCACGTAGACGTCGGTGTCCATGTTGGCGTCGTTCTCGCCCTGATGCCAGAGCACCATTCTGAAGCCGCCCTTGCCCAGTTGGTTGATTCTGTTCATCATCCAGGAGTAGCAGTTGCCGTAGAAGGGGTTGGGGCTGGCGTCCAGAGGCGTGTCGGGCTGCCACTGGGTGACGGAGGTGCCGCCGTGACCGGTCATGGCGACGCCGATGGGAACCTTGTAGATTGAGTACATCTTATCGCCGAAGGCGGGAATGAAGGAGCCGCCGCCCAAGAAGGCTCCCAGACCCGGGAAGTTGTTTTCCCGCTCTTTGTAGTCGTGGGGTCCCCAAATGGGGTCGTCGGCAATACGCCAGGCGGTGCCGTTGAAGGCGGAAACCATGCCGCTTTCCTGCTTGGACTGATACTGGCCGTGGTTGGTGGAGTTGGACTGACCGGCTATGACAAAAACTTCGCCCACGCCCACCTTCTCGAATGCGCGGTAGAGGGGATCCTTGCCGCCCTTTTTGGCGGTCATCTCCACCTTGTACCAGCCGCCGGGGCAGACGTCCATGCTCGCGGCGAAACCGCCGGTGGCCTTGTTCACCGCCACGGGCTTCCAACCGGTATCGAGTTTACCCTTCAGGGAGGTTCCGGTGATTCTCACGGACAGGGAGTCGTAGCCGCCGCATAGCTGTCCGCTGAAGTAGACGGAGCCCTCAAAGCGGCTCTTGCGCTGGAAAACTTTGTATTCCGAGGGGCTGTAAACGTTGAAGTTCGTGTAGAGCTCGTCGGCGTAGGCGTTGATTTCCTTGACCTTGGCCTTTTCCGCGTCGGTGGGGAAATCGGGAATCACGGTGAAAGACTTTGTCTCCCCCGCGGGGACGATGACGTCTATCACCTGCATGGCGTGCCAGGGCGCCCAGATGTGGGTGAAGCCGTCCACCACGAACTTGGACTTTGAGGTGTAGAACGCCGCCCGGGTGTAGAGCTGCTTCGACAGGGGCGCGGCGTACCACTGATTGTCCGAAAGTTTCGCGGTCTTAACCTCAAGACCCGGAATCACGTAGTAGTGGCGGGTGATTTTGTCCTTGTTCACCACGGTGACTTTGAAATCCGCGTCGGTGAAGTCGTAGATGACATCCGCGGTGTCGGACTTGGCGGTGATTGTGCTACCGGAAAGGCTCACCTCCCGCAGGGGAGTGACGCCGCCCTTGTCGTCCGCCAGCCACGCGCCCACGTTGGTGTCGCCGCCCACGTTGAGGACGCTCTCGTCGCCTATCATCAGCTGATTGACAAAGCCGGTGGTGGTGTCGATGTTGGCGTTGTAAATCTTGCCGCCGACGCCCCATGATGCGCCGGTCTCATCGACGGTAACGGCGAAGGCGGAAGTTGCCGCAAGGAGCAACGCCGCCGCGATGAAAAGTTTTTTCATAACAAACCTCGCTTTGTGATATAAACGTTATACTTATTATACCATATTCGCACAAAAAAACCGCCCCGAAGGGCGGAATTTTCGCGTATTTACTTTTTGATTCTTCTCTTCAATCCGAAAGCGGAAGCCAAACCCATCAGGGCGTAGGCGTATGTGGCCGGTTCGGGAACAACGGTGTTATCTCTGCCGAAGCGGAAGGTGCCCTTGGTGTCGTCGGTGAGGAACAGATAGCAATCGCCGCTGTCGTAATAACCGTCCGCGAGGAAGCTCACGGAAGTATAAGTCACTTCGGCGCCTTCGCCGTCCCAGGGGATAAACTGTTGGCCGTCGTAATACGAAGAGTAGTAACTGTATTCGAGGTCGGCGGGGGTAAAGACATACTCGCCTTCACCGGTCCAAGGCTTCGCGTAATTCGCGTAGCCCCAATACTTGCTTTCTCCGGAACCGTCTTTCTCGGCGGAGTTGAACGACGCACTCAGGCGGACAAACCGGTCGTCGGAGGTGAGTTCGATACCTTCCGTGCTGAACTTATCGAAACCGGTGAAGACGGTGTAGATATTCTCGCCTTCGTCGTAAATCCAGCCGTTCACGTTATCGCTGTAGAAATAGGCCTCCGGAGCGTACGTTTCCGCGCCGGTGGGATCAAAAGCGAAACCGTTGCCCGCGTAGTCGCTGATGACGCCGGTGTTGACTTCGTCGAACGTCATCCAGTCGGTGGCGGTGAAAGCGAAAGCGGAATTAACCGCCAGCAACGCAATCACAAGACAATACAATACTTTTTTCATTCCTTACCTCCTTGAGCGGAACAATGTAAATTCAATATAGCACACTTTCCGGCAATTGTCAAAAAAATCCCCCGAATTTTCATTCGGGGGAGAAAAATTTTTAAATACTTTTTCGACTTTTCTAAAACCGTATGGGGGTAAACGAAAGACCGTAGTAGTTGTCTCCTCTCATGCGGTAGAGTTTGACGGCGGCGACGCTGCCCAGATTGAAGCCCAGAGAGAGATTGATTTTGTCTTGAAAATACTCGCCGCAGAGGGAGATGTTGTGGGGCAGTCCCACCTTGACGCCGCCGAAGAGGCCGTCCAGGTTGTTGAACCCGGCGCCCAGGGTTGCCTCAACGCTGTTTATGAACCGTCCCTCGTCGCCCACGTAGATTTCCTTTGTGGCGGCGATGAAGGGAGCCACGCCGTGCTTTGTCTCGTCGGCCACATCCCAAACGCCCAGGGAAATCGAGGGTGTCACCGCCGTCTGGGGGAAGGCGTGATATTGGAGGGTGACGATATTGTCGGTGCCGGTAACGGGGTGGTGCTCGGAAACCAGATTGGCCTCAAACTGAGCGATGCCGAAGCCCAGCCAATAGACCCGGTGGTCGCTGTCTTTCATGCCCACAGCGGCCTCGGCCCGGAACTGTCCCGTGTGGAGGCAGGAGCCGGAGGGAGCCAGAAGCAGATTGTCGCACTTTCCGCAGAGGGAAGCCATTGTAAGGGCGCAGAGCGCGGCGATAGTGAGTTTCGTTTTCATGTTAATCCTCCTTGGGATATACCGATTTAATTGTATAACATACCGCCGATTTCGTCAACTTGACCGACGAGGTGTTTTGTGCTAAAATTTCCGATGTAAACCAACACATTTACAAGGAGTGTTTGATATGTCTTACGATGTAGATGTCGCTGTAATCGGCGGAGGTCCCGGCGGTTACTACGCGGCCATCAAGGCCGCTCAGATGGGCGCGAAAGTCGCCCTGGTGGAAAAGAACAAGGTGGGCGGAACCTGCCTCAACGTGGGCTGCATCCCCACCAAGGTTCTCCTCTCCTGCGTGTCCGTTTTGGACAGCGTCAAGGAAGGCGCGGACTTCGGCGTTAACGTGGGCGATTATTCCGTCGACGTGGCCGGAATCCAGAAGCGCAAAGCCGGCGTGGTAAACGGTCTCGTGGGCGGCGTGGCCGCTCTTCTGAAGAAGAACAAGGTGGAGCTCATCGAGGGTCTGGGTACCCTCGCGGACAAGAACACCGTGGTTATAGGCGACCGCAAGCTCACCGCCAAGAACATAATTCTCGCCACCGGTTCCGAACCGGCGGTTATCCCCATTCCGGGTCTTGAGATAGGCGGCAACGTGTGGACCAGCAACGAAGCCTTGGCTTTCGAGAAGGTCCCCGCCAGCATGGTCATCATCGGCGCCGGCGCCATCGGCCTTGAGTTCGGCTACACCTTCGCCAGACTGGGCTGCGAAGTCACCGTTGTTGAGTTCATGCCCCAGATTCTCCCCGCCGCGGACACGGAAACCGCCAAGGAGCTCCAGAAGCACCTGAAGAAGGCGGGCATGAAGTTCATGCTCTCCGCCCAGGTCACTTCCGCCGAGGACATCGAAGGCGGCAAGCGGGTCCACATCAAGGCCGGCGAAAAGGAAAAGACCGTGGACTGCGAAGTTGTTCTCATGGCCGTGGGCCGCAAGGCCGTCAAGAACGGTCTGGGTCTTGAGGAAGTGGGCGTCAAGTTCGACGAGCGCGGAAGAATCGTCGAGACCAACGAGTACATGCAGACTTCCGTTCCCAACATCTACGCCATCGGCGACGTCACCACCGGCCCCATGCTGGCCCACGTGGCCTGGTCCGAGGCCATAGTTGCCGTCGACCACATTATGGGTCAGCCCAAGTTCAAGAAGGACTACTCCACCATTCCCGCCTGCGTCTACACCCATCCGGAGCAGGCCTCCGTGGGTATGACCGAAGCTCAGGCTCGTGAGAAGTACGGCGACGACGTTGTCATCGGCAAGTTCGGATTCGGACACAACGGCAAGGCCTTGGGTATGGGCGGCGCCGTGGGCTTCATCAAAGTTATCTCCGAAAAGAAGTACGGCGCCGTGCTGGGCTGCCACATGGTTGGACCCCACGTAACCGACCTCATCACCGAAATGGCCGTGGCCAAGCGGAACGAACTCACCGTGGACGAAGTCATCGCCACAATCCATCCCCATCCCACCCTCGCGGAAGTCGTCCAGGAAGCAACCATGGACACCCTGGGATGCGCCATCCACAAATAATCACAAAAAAATCAGGCTCCGAAAGGAGCCGATTTTTTATTATGTTAGGGATCAGGTGTCAGGGGTCAGGGGCCAGGGAATGTGTCCGCCTTCGGCGGACGGATTATAATTCGTTCGGCTTTGCCGAACACCTGAGTTAGCGAACAAAGTGAGCGAATCACTCCGCCGACAGGCGGTACATCACTGCCGCAGGCTACATCACTGTGAGCGTAGCGAACGCATCACTTTTTTTCGTGCCGATAGGCGCGAAAAAGCCCCTCGCGAGAGGGGCTTATAAAATATACCTTATGTTTGTTTATGACCACTACGAAAACGTAAGGTATTTTTTAACGCTGTTTGCGCTT
>JAGDDM010000094.1 GCA_017958015.1 Abditibacteriota bacterium
ACATTTTCTTCACCGACGGTTCTTCTCTGAAGAACTGGAGTGAGGCTAATGAAGCCGGTTGGGTTGAGGAGCTTGCTACCGGTGCTGACGGTTCCGTTGGTTACTTCTTCAACGATTCCGCGAAGTTCGAAGCCGGTAAGGGTTATTACCTCCACACCGAAATCGACAACCTCGCCATGATCTTCCCCGCGTATTAATCTACGATGAGGATACATCACAAAAATGCAAGTAATTTTGCAGCACATTGACCACTACGATTTATAAAAAGAAGTTCTCTTCTTTCTGCCCGGGAAACCGGGCTTTTTTTTGTTTTTTTTTCGATTTTCCTCTTTTTGGGGGTTTACAAAAGGTTGAAAATGCGTTATATTATTATGTAGGGTAATTTTTAACGGCTTTTCGGGCCTTAAAACAAAACTTTAACCATTAGCCCCACAAGAAAGGAGGTGAAAGCTATGAAAAAAGCCTTCACGTTTATTCTCATTCTCGTTCTCGCTCTGGGAGTCGCCGCTTCCGCGGTTCAGTATTCCCAGGAAGTAAAAGCCGGTTGGAACTTTATCGCCTTCCCGGGTTATCCCGCCAACACCGCGGTAACATCCACCTTCGCTAACTTCGACTTCGACTTCGACTGCATTCTGCAGACCATGGTGGGCAGCGAAAGCACAGCTTTCGATCCCTTCGACGAGTTTTACGGTTTGACCAACGTCTTCCTTGGTCAGGGTTACTACTTCTACACCCCCGAAGACGGCACGATTTCCTACGAGGGCGTGGCCGACGGTATTCCGGATGCCAACGGCAGAATGACCGATATGTGGTTCGAGCTTCCCAAGGCCGGCTGGCAGATGATCGGCAACCCCTTCGATCATGACGTGTACGTTAACGCCGATCAGTCCGATTTCGGTACCGGTGATCACATCTTCTTCACCGACGGCAACGTCCTGAAGACCTGGAGTGAAGCCGTTGAGGCCGATTGGGTCGCGAGCATTATGATTAACAACGAGTCTGCCGGTGACGTGGGATATTTTTCCAATACCTCTTGGAAACTTGAGCCCGGTTTGGGATACTACTTCCAGACATACCGCGACAACCTCGTTATGATCATTCCCGCGTATTAATACGCGATAAAGAAATATTTCTTTGGGCCCGGGCAACCGGGCTTTTTCTTGTTTTAAGCGGAAAACCGGGAAAAAAGTTCTTGACATCTTTTCGATTGTGTGTTATACTCGAATCAGTCAGGGATAAATCTCTTTTTCGGAGGCAATATTATGAAAAAGTTACTCTTCATACTCATCGTCGCTCTCGCGGTTGTGTCCGCGTCTTTCGCCGCGGAAGTGAAACCCATGGCCATGAAAAATTCCGCCGTGGGCGGCGCCGCTTTGAACGTCTACACCCCCGGAGTTGAGGGCGGAGAGGGCGTCAACAACGTGGGCCTTCTCATCCGCACCTGGGGCAAAGTCACCGCCGTTGACGCGGAAAACAGCGTCTTCTTCATCAGCGACGGCACCGCCAGAGTAGACGGCAGCGGCAACACCGGCCTCAGAGTCCGTTTTGACAGTCTCGCCGAGGGCGTGACCATCACTCCTCCCGCGGTGGGCTCCTTTGTGGCCATCACAGCCATTTCTTCCACCGCCGTCGCGGACGGCAAGATTTACTCTTGTCTGCGGCCCCGGAGCCAGGACGACATCATCGTCTTTTGACGCGAAACATAATTCCGCCCGTTCGGGCGGTTTTTTTGTTGCCCTTTTTTCCCTTGTGGGGTATAATATAACAAACAAGGAGATTCCCATGCGAAAACTTTTTTTGATTTTGATTCTTGTCTGCTCAGCTCTTCCGGTCCTTGCCGGCGTGCGGGATATCGTGGGTGTTGTGCGAACTTTCGGCGACACCAAAAGCCGCATGACCTGCGCCATGGTGGTGGGTGACGGCGGCTACGCCGTGGCTCCCTACACCGCCGTGGCGGAGAACGTCAGCGAAACCCTGGACAACATCGTCACCGACCCCATCTTCATAAGCTCTTTCACCGGTAAGGCCTACCGCGCCGAGGTGGTTGCTTACGACAAGGGTCTTGGTGTCGCGCTCATAAAGCTGCCCGTGAAGGGTCTGCCCTCCGCCCCTCTGGCGCCCCTCAGCGTCTACAACAAGGCCATGTACGGCTCCTACGGCGAGCTCACTCAGGAGCAGTATGTGGGCAACAAGTGGGGCGCGGAGTGCGTGGCTCTTACCACCGCGGAGATTGACGGCGTCCGGCAGTACGCGCTGGGCGACTGGCTCACCTCCAACATCTTCGTCACCGATATCGACAAGTACGTCTTCGCTTTCCTGAGCGGAATCACACCCGCCAAGGCTGTGCCCAACGGCGCCGTGGTCCACCGCGACGGATCCGTCATCGGTATGTATCTGGACAAACTCACCTTCACCGGCGGCCGGCGGAACTACACCTACGGCAGAGTGGCCATGTCCCACGAGATAACCAAGTTCTTGGTAAAGAACGGCCTGAGCGGTGATGCGTTGGCTAACCCGCCGGATGCCACCGCTTCCGGAATGACCGGCGGCGGCGACGCTTTCCCCATGCGCCTTTCCATGTACACTCTTTCCGGCAGAGGCGATGACCTTGAGGCCCTGAAGATTGCCGACGCTCTCATTGCCGACGGCGGCAGCGACGCTCTCACCCTCATCGTCAAGGGCGACGGCGAGCTGGCAAAGGGCAATGCGGACAAGGCTTTGGAATCCTACGCCGCGGCCAAGAAAGCGGACGACACCGATCCCGCCGCCTACATCGGCACGGCCAAGGCCTACGCCGCCGCCAAGAAGGACAAGGAGGCGGAGGCGGAGCTCAAGGCGGGCATGGAGAAGTTTCCGAACTCCGCGGAAATGGCCGGGGAGCTGACGAACTACTATTACGAAAAAGAGGACTTCGATTCCGCGCTTACATACGCCAAGCGGGCGGCGGAAATCTCCCCCAACTCCTTGGTGCGGCGGCTGGTGCTGGCCAAGGTGTACAAGAGCCGGGATGACTATCAGACCGCCATCAACATCATCGGCGAGGCCATACGAATCTCCCCCGACTGGACCGACGGCATCTATTTCCTGGCGTCTACCTTCGAGGAGGGCGGCGACATGACCAACGCGGAGAAGGGCTATCGGCTGCTGATTCAGCGGGCGCCCAATAATCCCACCTATCTGCTGCTGTGGGCATCTTTCCTGGCGGACACCGGCAGAGCGGCGGAGGCGGTGAAGGTGTTGGAAAAGGTGAAGACACTGAGTCCCACCGGTTCCGCGGCGGAGGAATTGAAATCTTTGGAAAAACGACTGACTAAAGGAGAAAACGATGAGTGATTGTATTTTTTGCAAAATAGCGGCCGGGGAAATCGGCAAATTGGTGTATGAGGACGACTATGTGGCGGCCTTCGACGACCTGAATCCCGTGGCGGAAACCCACGTGCTTATCGTGCCCAAGAAGCATATCGCCTCTTTGAACGAAATCGACGCCGATGAACACGGAGCCATGGCGGGACACGCTCTCGCCGCGGCGGCGAAAATCGCGGCGGAACGGGGCCTTACCGACGGTTACAGGCTTGTATCCAACTGCGGAGCCCACGGCGGCCAAACCGTTATGCATCTCCACTTCCACCTTGTGGGCGGCAGAGCCATGGGTTGGCCTCCCTTCCCGGAAGAATAACATTTATCCGCGCTTCGGCGCGGTTTTTTTTGACCTAAATCCGTTTTAGGTGTATAATATAAGCGAAGATTATATGTCGGAGGAGATCCGTGATCGATAAGAAATCAAAGATAATATATTTGCTTATGGCTTTTGTCGCCGCCTGTATCGCTTGGCGGTACGCCCACATCATCTCCGTGCAGCGCCACGAGTTCGCGGATTTGGGCATGGCGCTGCCCCGGTTCTCTTTCGCCGGAATGATTAAGAACGTTATTGCCGAAGACCGGTGCCCGGCTCTGTCCCATATCATCACCTTCTGTATGCTGAAGGTTCTGCCCATGAAGATAACCTATATGCGGGTGCCCTCCGTTATGGCCGCCGCCGTCGCGGTGTTCTTCGCGGGGCTTCTGGGCCATAAAGTTCGGGGTCTCCGGACGGGTATTGTTACCGCCGCCCTCATGATTACTTTCACCTGCGGCTGCGCCTACGGTGTGGATATGCGCCTTTACTCACTGCTTACAATGTTCGGCACCGTGGCCGCTTACGTGTACACATGCCGTCTGCTGAACCTCGAGGGTGAGACAATCGGCCGCCGCCTGCTGCAGGGCGTCGTTTACGGTCTTTTGGTGAACACCCACTACACAGGCGTTATCATGGTTGCCGCCTTCTTCCTGGTGGATGTTTACCTCATGATAAAGAAACGGGACGATTGGCGGTCAATGATTCCCTACGGGGTATGCTTTGTTCTCTTCCTGCCCTGGATGATATACGGCATAATCGCCCCCATGCTCTCCGACTCCTCCTTCCTCGTTTCCGCCTCCGAGGGCGTCGGCAAGAGCAAAACCGTGTTCAAGCTCATGAAGGAGCCTTGGCTGTCGACAAAACTCAAGTGCATATTTGCCGCGGGACTTCTCGCCGCTTTCCTGTTTTATCTCAAAGGTATTTTCGGCAAGACTTTCGACGGCGGAAGAAAGTTTTTGTGGAACGGGATTCTCTTTATCTGCGCTTTCGTGTTTGTTTTTGTGGCGGTTTACACCATGCAGCCCAACGGCAACTTGGGCGTGCGGTTCTTCATTCCGATTTACGCTTACATATTCCTGTTTATGGCCGCGGCTTTCGACAAGATTATTTGCGGCCTGTTCAAAAAGGAAACCCTGAGATATATCTTCGTTGTTCTCGCCTGTTTGTTCCTCTTCGCGGGAATACTGCCGAGAGTCAATTTCCTGAGCAGATACGACAGATTCGATTTCGTATCCTCCGCGGAGTATCTTTTGGACCAAGAGGATATAAGGGACTCGGATGTGATTGTCTATCGCCCCCATCTTGCCATGGGTTGCAACAGCGCCACCTTGGCTTGGTATCAATACTGTATGGGCGGCGGCAGATCCGGTATTCGTCTCTCCTACGAGGCGGACGAGAAGAATCTTGACGGTATAAACAAGGTCTACGTCGTCCATTCGGAACATCAGGCTCCCCTCAACTTCTACGACGAGTACACGAAGGAGACTCTGGAAAAGGATTTCGTTCTGAAGGATCGGATTCCCCTGCGAGTGGACCCGGAAAACAACGAGATACGGATATATGTTCGCAAGCGAAGTTGAAAGATATATCGAATAGGTGTATAATCGATAACGGAGACACTTATGGGTGTGACCATAGCGCTGCCGGCATACGGCGAAGAAGAGAACCTTAAGGTTCTGCTTCCGAAAATCAAAGAAAACGCGGAGAAGTTGGGCGAACCCTACGAGATTATCGTGGTGGACGCCGCCGAGCCCCTCGACGACACGGAGACCGTTTGCAAGGTCTGCGGCGTCAAGTACGTGCGTCGGGTCGGCAACAATTTCGGCGACGCCCTCGCCACCATACCCCGGGTCGCGTCCATGGACAAAATCCTCGTTATGGACGCGGACGGCTCCCATGACCCGGTTTATATTCCGGATATACACCGCAAGTTCATTGAGGAACAGGCGGACGTGTGTATCGGCTCCCGCTACACGGAGGGCGGCGTTACCCACGACAGCCCCAAATCCGTGTTCATGTCCGAGATTCTGAACACGACTTTCCGTCTCGCTCTGGGATTTAAGGCAAAGGACATCTCCGGCAACTTCCGCATGTACGACGCCGCGCAGCTCCGGGCGGTTAAGATAACAAAGCCCAACTACGACGTGCTGCAGGAAATACTTTTCCGACTCTACCGCAACAACCCGAAGCTCAGAGTCGTTGAGACGCCCATAGAGTTCAAAAAGCGCCGCTCCGGCGAGTCCAAGCGCAAACTTTTGCCCTTCATCATGAACTACGGCAGGACCCTCGCGGAGTTCACCTATGAGCGGTTCCGGAACTTCATCCTCTACGGCGTCATCGGCGTGGCCGGCATGGCGGTTGACTGGTCCACGGCCATGGCGGCTTTCAAAGCGTCGTCGATGGGTGAAGAGGCCGCCAGTCTCTGCGGCAACGTGGCGGGCTTTTTGTTCAACTTCGTTTTGAACACCTTCCTCAACTTCAAAAAGTCCGACAAGCTTTTCGCCAGATTTATATCCTACGCGATAATCTGCGTGGGCGGTATGGCCGTCTCCACCGGGCTTATCGCGCTCTTAAAAAGCAAGTTCGCTTTCGGTCCCCTGAAACTGGGGGTTCTCATATTCATCGCCCTTGTCCAGTACGTTCTGAACAAGAAGATTACGTATAAATGAAAAAAAATCCCGAAACCCGGGTATTCGGTTTCATCGCTCTCGTATTTTTCGTTGTCGGCCTCATTTTCGCCGGGCGGAGTTCCATGGAGTTTGACGACCTTGCCACCATAGGCATGTGCTCCAAGGACTTCTCCTTTTCCCAAATGTTCGCCGCCTGCGTTGTCGACGACCGCAATCCCATACTTTCACACATAATCTATTTCCTCTGGTTCAAAATCGCCCCCTACGGCGACGTGTGGACCCGTCTCGTCTCCGTGACCGAAGTGGCTTTCGGCATATTCATCTGCGGCCTTCTCGGCACCCGTCTCCGCAATATCAGAGTGGGGGTTCTCTTCGCCGTTCTCACCGGAATCATCGTCACCCGCTACTGCGGCTACACAATCCGCCCCTACGGACTTTTGTTCCTTATATCCTCCGCCGTCATGTATATGTACGTCATTCGCTGCGGCGAATACGGCGAGGAGCAAATGAAAACACAGTTGATACTGGGGCTTCTCTACGGTCTTTTGGCCAATACCCACTACACCGGATGCCTCATAATAACCGCCTTTTTCCTGGCCGATTTGCTCATGGTGCTTTTGAGAAAGAGCAACCCCATCGTGCTCGTCTCCTACGCCCTCGCAGCGGTAATGTTCATGCCTTGGCTTTTGCTGGGAATCGTTATTCCCGCCGCCCGGGGAGCCTCTTTCCTCGTATCCTCCGGCGCCAGCGCCAAGGGCGGTGTTTCGGACGTGGCGGCCCTTGCTCAAAGCAGTCTTTTCTCCGGCATGTTCGCCGGGTTCCAGTGTATTTTGCTGGCGGCTTTCCTGTTCTTTGTGGCGGAGCTGGCGGCAATACTCTTTAAGGGCAGATTTTCCGCCAAACGCCACACGGCCTGCTATGTGTTTGTTTTCGCTTTGGTTTTCATGGCGGCGGTGATGACAATCTACACCATGCGGGATATGACCAACTCCCTTTTCGCCGCCCGCTACTTTGTGGCGGTTGTCCCCGTGTATATTCTCTGCGTCATAAGCGGAATCGATATGTTCCTTGTGTACGTCACCGGCGGCGAGGCCGTTGCCGTAAAGAGAAAACAGGCGGCGGCGGCGCTGCTGCTTGCGGCCTTTGTGGTTTTCCTTGCTCCGGTTTTCGTCAGATCCGCCAGCCGCTCGGTTCATCCTTTCCGACAGACAACGGATATTCTCCTTGCCCAAAAGGATATCGGGAACAAAGACGTATTGGTTCTGCGTAGAATAACCGGTTGCGCCGACAATTCACAGCTGAAGGGTTGGAAAGATTACTACCTGACCCGGGGCGGCAAAGATGGCGCGGTGAACGTTGATTTCCGGATAAACGAAGATACTCTTAAAGGTATAAATAAAGTTTATTTCTGCGTTATTCCGAGTTACGGTCACGTGGATAACGAAAAAATGTTTTTCGATACTTTCGAGCTCACCAAGCAGCTCACCGACGGCGACGCCGAAGTAAACGTTTTCGAAAGAAGGACACAACAATGAGTATAACCATAGCTACACTTGCCTACAAAGAAGAAGAAAACCTGCGGATGCTGCTTCCGAAAATTAACGAGTACGCCGCCAAGTTGGGTGAGCCCTACGATCTCATGGTTATCGATACCGCCAAACCCCTGGACAATACGGAACAGGTCTGTAAAGAAAATAACGCCCGTTACATCAATCAGGAGCGGCCGGGCCTGGGCGGCGCCTTCGCCACCGCGGTGAAGTACGCCACCGGCGACAAAGTTTTGATTATGGACTCCGACGGTTCCCATAATCCCAAGCACATTCCGGAAATGCACAAACTCTTCACGGATGAAAAGGCGGACGTGTGCATCGGTTCCCGGTACGTGGAGGGCGGCGTCAACGACGACAGCAAAACTTCCATTCTGATGTCCAAGTTTCTCAACACCGTGTTCCGAATCTGCCTGGGCATAAAGGCCAAGGATATCTCCACCAACTTCCGCATTTACGACGCGAAGCAACTGAAGGCCATCGACATCGTTCTGCCCAACTACGATTTCCTTGAGGAAGTTCTCTTCAAGCTTCAGCAAAACAACCCCAAACTGAAGATAGTGGAATCCCCCATATACTTCGGCAAACGCTACGCCGGGGAATCCAAACGCCGCCTTCTGCCCTTCATCATCGGCTACGGACGCACGCTGTTTTGGCTTACCGGCCTCAGAATCAAAGGTTGGTTCGTAAAGAAATAATCCGAGGGAATAGGGCGCGGTTCGACACCGATTTGCCGACACATTCCCCGACACCGGAAACAAAAAAATCATCCCTTCCGATAGGAAAGGATGATTTTTATTTCGCTTTACCGAGCACTCTCTCCGCCGTCGCCTCCGCAATTTCGACATCGATAATCGTGTTCGTCTTTGTCCCGGGAGGTGTTTCGACGTAGA
>JAGDDM010000010.1 GCA_017958015.1 Abditibacteriota bacterium
CGTAGACGGTCTATACAATTCCGGCACGCAGTCCAAATATGACGAGTTCATCAAATGCGTATCGACATAATACGATGATTTGGCAAATGCTTGTTTACAATTGCAGAACGGACATGTATAAGTTTCGTTTGAAAAATCTATTTCTATCATAGTTTTACACCCCCATCTCTTCCATATACTTCTTCATTTTCGCTTGCACCTCCGCCAATTCGGCCTCGATGTCGGCGATGTTTTTCTTTACTTCCTCTATGTCCACAAGTTCTTCTTCCTCGAAGGTGTCCACGTAGCGGGGGATGTTCAGGTTATAATTGTTCTCGACGATTTCTTCCCGGGCGGCCACATGGCAATATTTGTCGATGTCTTTCCGCTCTCTGTAGGCGGCGACGATTTTCTCTATGTCGCAGTCTCTGAGGATGTTTTGGTTCTTCCCCTTTTCGTAGTTACCCTCGCCGCTCGCGTCGATAAACACAACATCGTTTGTCCGTCTGTTTTTGCCGAAGACAAGCACGCAGGCGGGAATGCCGGTGCCGTAGAAAAGGTTGGCGGGCAGACCTATAACCGCGTCAAGGAGGTTGAAGTCGATAATCTGTTTGCGTATCTTGTCCTCGCTCGCCCCCCTGAAGAGGACGCCGTGGGGCAGAACAACCGCCATTCGTCCGGATTCGGAATCGAGGCTGTGGAGCATGTGGAGCACAAAGGCGTAGTCGCCCTTGGATGCCGGCGGAACACCCCAGTCAAAGCGGTTCCAAGGGTCCAAGTCGGCGGTCATCTTCTCACGCTTTTTGTTTTCGGAATCGAAAGCGGCGCCGGAGAGGAAACCGCTGTCCCATTTGTCCAAGCTGAAAGGCGGGTTGGCCACCACCACCTGGAACTTCATCAGTTTGTCGTCCTCGATGTTCTGGGGATTTGAAAGGGTGTCGCCCTGCCATATGCGGGCGTCGTCCACGCCGTGGAGGAACATGTTCATAACGCAAAGGGCCCATGTCTGAGCGTTTTGCTCCTGACCGTACACCGCCGCTTTTCCGCTTGGCACCATGTCGAAGGCCTTCAGAAGCAAACCGCCGCTACCGCATGTGGGATCGTATATTCTGTCGTTCTCCCGAGGGTCCGCCAAAGCCGCCACCAACTTCGACACCTGACTGGGCGTGAAGAACTCGCCGCCCTTTTTGCCCGCGTCGGAAGCGAAGGTGGCTATCATGTATTCATAGGCGTCGCCGATGATGTCCGCCGAACCCAATTGACCGGGACGCAAATCAAGCGCGTGGAAGTCCTCAAGGAGGTTGCGGAGAGTGGAATTCTTCTCGCGCACGTCGCCGAAATCAACCTGGGAGTTGAAGTCAATCGCGCGGAAAACGTTGCGTAGTTTGCCGCTGTTGTGCTCCTCTATACGGGAAAGAGCCACGTTTATCTTTTGTCCGATCTCGTTATCGGTTCTGTTCGCGTACAGGTAATCGAAAGTGGACTCCTCGTCTATGGCGAAACGCTCACGGGACATCGCACGTTCCACACGGGTTTCGTCACCTTCGTATTGCTCCTCGTATTGAGCCCGCTTTTCTTTTGTGACATCACTCAGGTACTTCACGAACAGCATGGACAAAATGTAGTCTTTATAACGGGAACTGTCGATCTTTCCCCGAAAACTGTCACACGCGCTCCACAAAACGTTCTCTATGTCTTTACGGGTAGTCATTTGTTTTTTCCTTTCATCCTTTTTTGAATACTTGATATATTGGTCATGTTGTACTTCAATTTCGCGTCGGCCAGACGGCGAAGCAGCACATACTCTCTCTTCGCCGATTCGTAGACGACGCCTATTTTTTGCTGGTCGAATATGGATATGTACTCCGTGTCGTAGTCGCTTACGATGCGGGCGTTGATGGCGGACAGCATGCTGCCCGAACCGCTCATGTAGAACATGTGCTTTACCTTGGGCGTGTTCAAAAGCCACAGTAAATACGCCGGATTGAATATTTGCGGATTGACGCGAATAATCAAAAAGTTTGAAGACACCACCATACCGGACAGAGACTCATCGATAAGCACCGCGGTGTAGGGCTCCGTTACCCTCAGAATTATGTCGTTCGTCCGAGCCAAATACTCATCGCGCAACACTTCCTTCGAATCGAAAATATCCAAAGAGTCTTTATCCACAAACCCCTGCGGGTCAACAGACCGTAACGTCAACGCGCGATAGCGGTACGACGGATCTTCGTCAGCCTGCTTTCGGGATAAAACCAAACCCGTCCGAATGACCGCTCCTTCACCTATTTTCATAGGACACCTCAAAAACGTAATTTTTGTAAATAACAGAAGCATGCTATAGATATTATAACCAATCCTCCGGATAATGTCAAGTGTTATTTTTTCGATGGAACAAAAAAACAGACGCCGAAGCATCTGTTTTGAGGTTTCGTTATCTACCCCTGTTTAAATGTTGCGCAACACTTCTCCCCTTACAGGTTTTTTCTTGATTATACTCTTATTCCGCAAAAGCCGCCATACTTAAGTGGCGGCTTTTCGCGACTCTTTCGATTTTATCGCTTAATATTTTTCAAAATGGTCTCGATGGTTTCCTCGGTAACGGCTTTCTCGAAGCTGCGGAAGCCGGCCAGTTTGAAACCGTGTTTCCTCGCGATGGCGCTTATTGTCTCCACCTGCTCCACGGAAACGGTTTTGCCCAGAGTGAAGTTCTCGTACCTGCCCTCGAGGGCCAGCATCATGGTTTCGCTCATGCAGGCGTAGGCGGTTTTGGGCGGGAAGCCGAAGTTGAAACCGAGGTCCGCGTTCTCTCCCGGCACCGCGACCACGCCGCCCTCAATCACAAGAACGTCGTTCCGCTCCTTCTGAACGGCAACGGACACATCCCGGGGTCTTGCCACGTCGCAGACCACCGCGCCGCTCTTGATGAAGCTCGGCTCGATTATGGCGTCCACGGCGGCGGAAACGGTGACCACGATGTCGGCGTTTTCTATGCCGGTTTTCACGTCCACGGAGGTGGATACCTTGGCTTTGCCGCCGCTTATTTCCTCCGCCAGCGCTTCCAGCTTGTCGGTGCTCCTGCCCACAAGGATAACTTCTTTACATTCCTTGGCGAACACGGCGGCGCAGGTTTTGCCGATGGAGCCGGTGGCGCCCACCACGGACACAACCGCTTCAGCGGGGTTGATACCCAGTATTTCCGCGCCTTTCTTGGCGCCCTCGATGGCAGTGGCCACGGTATAGGAGTTGCCGGTGGTAACGGCGATGTTGCTCCTCTCGGCGATGGTGATGCCGCCGTCGCCCACCACGGAGGTGAAGGCGCCCAGACCGATAATCTTCGCCCCTTTGTCCTCCGCCAGCTTCACGGCGTCAACGATTTTGTTATACACCCGCTCGATGGGCAGTGTCGTCATGAGTTTGGGAGTCAGGGGACAGCCCACAAACCAGCCCTCCGCCTCCGGACCGGCGATTGATTTGATACCGGTTATGTGGGAGACATCGATGGGGGATTTGAGCAGCATGGCCTTTTCGATAAGGGGCTCCGGGAAGAGGCGGGCGATGGGATATTTCCGCGCCACGTCCTTCTTCGCGCTCAAAGGGTGTATTACAAATGCGAATTTTTCCATATTTACCTCTTAAAACTCCGTTACCGCGGGAGTCCAATTCATCTTTTCCAGCAGATTCATGTAGTCCTCGGGGGAGGCTTCCTCCTGGGTCTTACCCATCAGAGTCAGCATCACCGCCTCAAAGACGTTGGTGCCGTACCGTCTGCCGTTGTATTCGGGAGTGGTGGTGACAAGCCGCTTCAGACCCCGCTCCCGCAAAACATCCTTGTCCGCCGATGTCACCGTGTTGGTGACGATTGTCTTTCCGGAGAGATCCGGCGGCAGCGTCTTGCGTATGAGCAAAAAGTCGCCGCAAACAATGTCCGCCCAATCGTAGTACTTCACGAACTTCGGCTTCGACTCGTTTTGGGACTTGCCGGTGGGATAAAGAACCGACGTGGGCAGAAGCCGCACAACCGGAATCAGCAGGTCCGCTATCTTCGTAAGGGTCTTGTAGGACTTAAGGGGCATGGGCACGCCCAAAATGAACATCAAATCGCCGAATATAATCTCACCGGCAACCTTGTTTAAGGCCTGAGCCATGCCGAACCGGTCCACGGCGCAGACCATGAGGACCTTGGACCCGGAAAAGTCGACAACGCCCTCTTTTTGGAGATACTCCACGGTTCTCCGCTCCAGAGTGTTCTTCACTCCGCTGCCGTCCGCCACCGGGGTTTTCTTCGCCAGCCGAGCCAGTCTGTCCCCGTCCCGGAGGGTATATCTTCGGGTGCCGGTGCATATATATCTGTCGGTGCCGCCCAGACCGAAGGCGTCGATATTGCCGTCGTATCGGGCAATGAGCTCCGCGAACCGCTTTTCGTCGCCGTCCGCTCCGATGCGTTCTATTTTGAACTCCTCACCCATAATGACCGCTTCGCTTGAGGCGTTCCGGGCGGAGGAGCCGAGACTTACGCTTACTACGTGTTTCAACTTTCCGGCTCTCCCTTAAGACGGCTCACGGCGCCGTCCAAAACTTCCAGTATCTCATCCACCGAACCGGTGGTCATAATCATATTCCGCAGCTTGGGTGCTCCGGGCATACCTTTTATATACCATATCAGGTGGCCCCGCATTTCCTTCGCCGCCCTGCTCTCGCCCATGCGCTCCCGCAGAAGCCGGGCGTGTTCCTTCGCCCCCTCAAGGCGTTCCATGGGGGTTATGGGGTCGAGCCGCTCGCCCCTCGCCAAATAGGCTTCCGTTTCTTTGAATATCCACGGATTACCCAAAGCGCCGCGGCCTATCATCACGCCGTCGCAGCCTGTGCGGCGGAACATATCCTCCGCGCTTTCCGGAGACGTCACGTCCCCGTTGGCGATGAGGGGAACGGAGATAACTTCCCGCACCCGGGCAATCATATCCCTGTCCGCGGTGCCGGAATAGCCCTGTGAGGCGTATCTGCCGTGAACGGTTACGGCGTCGGCGCCGTTGTCCCGGGCGATTTTCGCGAACTCGAGCACGGTGGGCTCGCCCTCGCGCCAGCCCAGACGGGTTTTGACGGTCAGGGGACACTTCGTCACGACTTTACGGGCGGCGGCGATAATCTCCCCGCAGAGTTTAAGGTCCTTAAGGAGCACCGCCCCGGAGTTGCTTTTTGCCACCTTGGGCACGGGGCAGCCGAAGTTGATGTCGACTATATCCGCCCCGGCGTTTTGCAGAGCCTCAGCCCCGATTGCAACCGTCTCCGGGTCGCCGCCGAAGACCTGAGCCGCGATGGGCCGCTCCTCCTCCGTCCAGTCCACCATATACCCGGTTTTGGGATCCTTGAACTTAATGGCGTAGGAGCTGAACATCTCCGTGTTCACCAGACCGCAGCCCCCGGAGCGCTTCACCATGAGCCGAAAGGCCCGGTTCGTCACCCCCGCCATGGGAGCCAGAACCAGAGGCGTCTCCACGGTAAGACCGCCTATTTTAAGAGGTTTCACTTTTTATCCGTCTTCGCGGGTTCCGGTTTCTTTTCCGCGCTGGGCGGAAGTTTGACGTCCTCTTCCTTGGCGTCCTTGGACTTTATGAGCTCTCCGTCCTTGTTCTCCACGCCCATTTCCACGCTGCCGTCGCGGTAGAGAATCCAGCCGAACACCGGCAGCTTGTCGCTGAGGGAGTGTTTGCAGGAGATGACCGGGTCGTCGTCCTTCTTGCCGGGTTTGTACTCGTACTCACCGCTGTGGACGGGGCACTTCAGAAGGCTGTGGTCCCGGATGTACTCGCCCTTAAGCTCCCGGAGAGATTCCGGATACTTGTCGTTGGCGTCGTGGTAGCGTTCCATGGCGCCGGAAACCTTCTCCAGGTGGGTTCGGCACACGATGAGCTCGTTCAGACCGGGCAGGGACTTTATCAAATAAAACACGCTTCCGACTATGCCGAGAAACAGCACAAGCAGCACAACAAGGCAGCAGACGCAGCAGGATTTGTTCTTTTTGCCCTTGCCGGAGCGGAACTTTTCCTCAATGATTTCCGCCTCGGTCCGCCGATCCGCGTCCCCTTCGGGAGTTTCGGTTTTCGCCTCGACTTCCGCCTCGGTTTCCGGGGTCGTTTCTTCTTCGTTTACGTTATTGTTAATTCTTTCTTCGTCCATTTTTCGATTGTCCTCTCAGTTGTCCGCAGGCGCCCGCCACCTTCGAGCCCCGCTCCATGCGTTGAACCACCTCCACGCCGTAGGATGAAACCACTCCCTTGAATCGAAAGATACGCTCCCGCTCCGGGCGTTTGAAGGGCTTACCCGGCACGGGGTTGTAGGGAATGATGTTCACGGTGGCGAAGAGCTTTTTGACCAGCTTCGCCAGCTCGTGGGCGCAGAAGTCGCTGTCGTTTATTCCGGCCAGGAGCAGATACTCAACGGTGAGCCGCCTGCCGGTGGTGGTTGTGTAGTGATTGCAGGCCTCCGCGATTTCCGCGATGGTGTGCTTCCTCGCGAAGGGTATTATTTTACGACGTATCTCGTCGGTGGGCGCGTGGAGAGACAGAGCCAGATTCAGCTGCAGCTTCTCCTTGGCCAGTTTGTATATTTCCGGCACGACCCCCACGGTGGAGATTGTTATCCGCCGCATGGCGATGCCCACATCCTCGTTCAATATCGATACCGCCTTCAGCAAATTGTCGTAATTAAGGAGCCCCTCACCCATGCCCATAAAGACGATGTGGCTTATGCGCAGACCGCTGTCCCGCTGAACCGTCAGCACCTGACTCACAATCTCGCCGGCGGACAGGTTGCGGACAAAGCCCCCGGCGCCGGTGGCGCAGAAAGCGCAGTTGCAGGGACAGCCCACCTGTGTTGACACGCAGAGGGAAACCCGGTGAGCGTAGGGCAGGAGCACCGTCTCTATTGTCTCGCCGTCCCGGAGGCGCAGGAGATACTTCACCGCCTTGTCGGGAGAGGTTCGCTTTTCGACAATCTCCGGCGCGTGAAAGTCAATCACTTGGGATATGCTCTCCCGAAAACCCTTGGGCAGCTCCGTCATCTCATCCCATGATGCGGCGTTTTGCTTGTAGACACGGTTAATAATCTGACTGCCGCGGAAAGGCTTCTCGCCGCAGTCAACACAGTACTTTATTATCTCTTTGCCGGTAAGACCCGTAAGTTCCATTTCACATTCGCAAATTTTCAGATAATACATTTTAAATCGGAATGGGGTATTTGTCAATATACGCCCGCTTTGCGGCGTATATTGACAGGGATCAGGGGTCAGGGGTCAGGGAATGTGTTTCGCTATCGC
>JAGDDM010000095.1 GCA_017958015.1 Abditibacteriota bacterium
AGCGACGAAATGAAGGCCTTCGAGGCCGAGTTCGCCGCCTATTGCGGTGTGAAGCACGGCATCGGCGTCGCCAACGGTACGGAAGCCCTCTTCCTGGCCCTCAAGGCTCTGGGCATCGGTTTCGGAGACGAGGTCATCGTTCCCACCAACACCTTTATCGCCACCGCGGCGGCCGTGAGCCACTGCAACGGCACTCCCGTGTTCGTGGACTGCGACCCCGTAACCTATTGCATCGATCCCGACAAGATTGAGGCAGCCATCACCCCCAAAACCAAGGCCATTATGCCGGTTCATCTCTACGGCCACGCCTGCGACATGGACAAGATTAACGCCATAGCGAAGGCCCACAACCTGAAAGTGGTTGAGGACTGCGCTCAGGCCCACGGCACCCTCTACAAGGGCAAAGCCGCCGGTTCCATGGGCGACGCCGCCGGATTCAGCTTCTACCCCAGCAAAACTCTGGGCGCCTACGGCGACGCGGGTATGATTCTCACAAACGACGACGACACCGCGGCCAAGATTCGGCTCCTCAGAGACAACGGCAGAACCACTTGGTACGAGCACTCCATCATCGGCTACAACTCCCGCTTGGACGGCATTCAGTCCGCGGTCCTGCGCATCAAACTGCGCCATCTGGACGAATGGGTTGACGGCAGAAGAAGAGTCGCGGCCAAGTATTACGAGCTCCTTAAGGACGTTCCCGGCATCGTTCTTCCCACCGAGTGTGACTACACCAAGCACTCCTACTACGTGTTTGTGGCTCGGGTTGAGAACCGGGACGACTTTATGGCGAAGCTCAAAGAGAGAGGCTGCGGCTGCGGAGTTCACTATCCTCTGCCCCTGCACCTCCAGCCCGCCTACGCCGATTTGGGCGGAAAAGTCGGCGACTGCCCGGTGGCCGAAGACTACGCCAAGAAGATTGTCTCCCTGCCCATGTTCCCGGAACTTACGGACGAACAGGTGGCGGAGGCCTGCGATATAATCAAAACGGTGCTTGCCGAAAAGTGAGAAATTAAACCCTTGACTTCGGAAGCGGAAACCAAGAGTAAATATCAAATCGATCGCGACAGCGAAAAGCCCATCCGTTCCTATCCTTTGAAGCGGGTGTCGGATATTCTTGTATCTCTTTTTCTGCTTCCCCCCACGGCGATTATATATCTTTTCGTTGCGCTGATGATTAAGATAACCGACCCCCACGGTCCGGTCATTTTCAAACAGCGCAGAGTGGGCAAAAACGGCAAAGAGTTCGATTTCTACAAATTCCGCTCCATGGCGGTGAACAACGACGATTCCCGCCACAAAGAATACATCAAGCATTTCATCGACGGAAACGAGGAAGAGCTGAAGCGTATTCAGGGCGAGGCGGAGATATACAAGCTGGCGGACGATAACCGAGTCACTCCCATAGGCAAGTTCCTGCGCAAGACAAGTCTGGACGAGCTGCCCCAGTTGATAAACGTGCTCCGGGGTGATATGAGCATGGTGGGTCCCCGGCCCCATCTTCCCTACGAGGTGGAGATGTACAAGCCCTGGCACCGCCGCCGCCTTTCGGGTACTCCCGGAATCACCGGTATCTGGCAGCTTTACGGAAGGAGCAAAGTTCCTTTCGACGAGTCGGTGAGCATGGATATTTGGTATCTGGAGCACCAATCCCTGAAATTGGATTTGGAAATAATATTCAGGACCTTTGTCAAAATTTTCGGCGACGAAGGCGCCTGTTAGAGGATAAAAAAATGAGTCTCAAAATAGCCGTTGTTGGCGCCGGATATTGGGGTCCCAACATCATCAGAAACTTCAATCAGATTTCCGCCGCGGAAATGGCGGTTTGTTGCGACCAAGACACGGACAGACTGAAACACATCAAGAATCTTTATCCGAACATCAACCCCGTGACGGATTTCGACGAGGTTCTCAAAGATCCCACCATAGACGCGGTGGCCGTCTGCACCCACGTCAGTTCCCACTATCCTCTGGCCAAGAAAGCCCTTGAGGCCGGCAAGCACGTTCTCGTTGAGAAGCCCTTTACCGCCAAGGTAAGCGAGGCGGAAGAGCTTGTGGAGCTGGCCGCCAAGAAGAATCTCACCGTCATGATCGATCACACCTTCGAGTACACCGCCGGTGTGAACAAGATGAAGGAGATTATCAAAGAGGGGCTCCTCGGGGACATCCTCTACATCAACTGCTCCCGGCTCAACCTGGGCATTTTCCAGCGGGACGTGAACGTTGTTTGGGACCTGGCTCCCCACGATCTTTCCATTATCATGTACGCCCTGGGCATGGAGCCGGTGACGGTCCGCACCGTGGGTATGCGTTTGCTGCACCCCACTCAGGAGGACGTGGCCTTCGTGACTCTGGGCTTTGAGAACGGCGCCCACGCCGTTGCCCACGTCAGTTGGGTCGATCCCCACAAGGTCCGCAGCGTCAACGTGGTGGGCACCAAGCAGATGCTTGTTTACGACGATTTGGACGCTCTGGCGAAGATTCAGATTTTCGACAAGTGCGTTGACAATCCGCCGCACTACGACACCTTCGGCGAGTTCCTCTGCTCCTACCACTACGGCGACATCCACATCCCGCGGCTGAAGGAAGCGGAGCCCCTGAACGTCATGTGCCGCCATTTCATCGAGTGCGTGGAAAGCGGCAAAAAGCCCCGCAGTTCCGGCGAAAGCGGTCTGCGGATGGTGAAGATTTTGGCCGCCTCGGACGAGTCGCTCCGCAACGGCGGTAAGGAAATTTCCCTGAAGTAATAAGCAATTTTCGGTCGCGGCGGTCGACGACAGTCGGCGCCGCGGCTTTTTTTCGGAGGAGTATATGCGCTTTTTCAAAGGCCTTTTCAATAAAGTAGAACAGATTTTCGTCTCCCGCCGCAAGGTGGACGAGGAGTTTTTCGAGGAGCTGGAAGAGTCCATGATTGCCGCGGACATCGGCATGGCCACCACCATGAAGTTGGTGGAGGACCTGAAGTACGGCGCCAAGAAGGACCGCATCACCGATTCCGAGGAGATTAAGGAGCGGCTCAAGGCCGCAATCAGAGACATTCTCCTCCGGGACGGCGCCACCGTGGGCCTCAGAGAAGACGGCGAGGCTCCCCTTGTTTACCTCTTTGTGGGCGTGAACGGTGTGGGCAAAACCACCACCATAGCGAAGCTGGCGGCCCGGTACAAAAAACAGGGCAAAAAGGTCATCATGGCGGCGGCGGACACTTTCCGGGCGGCAGCCATCGACCAGCTGGAGATTTGGGCCGACAGAGTTGGTGTGGACATTGTGAAGCACCGCCCCGGCGCGGATCCCGCGGCGGTTGTGTTCGACGCCGTAAGCGCCGCCAAGGCCAGAGGCGCCCATGTGGTTCTGGCGGACACCGCCGGCCGGCTCCACAACAAAACCAACCTCATGGAGGAACTGCGGAAGATAGGCCGCACCGTGGTGAAGGCCAACGGCAGGGACGCGGACGAGCTCATTCTCGTTCTTGACGCCACCACCGGCCAGAACGCGGTCAATCAGGCCCGGGACTTCTCCGAGGCTGTTCCCCTTACGGGTATTTCCCTTTCCAAAATGGACAGCACCGCCAAGGGCGGCATCATCGTCACCGTCAAGGACGAACTGAACGTGCCGGTGAAACTTGTCACCGTGGGCGAGAAAGTGGACGACCTTGAGGATTTCGACGCCCGAGTCTTTGTGGACGGGCTTTTCGCGGAATAATCATGGACCTTTCACTGGTAATCCCCTGCTACAACGAGGGCTTCAGAATCGCCGACACAATCGACACCGTGACCGCGTATCTGCGGCGGCTCGGTAAGTCATACGAGATTATCATCGTTGACGACGGCAGCGGCGACGACACCCTCGCCAAAGCGAAATCGAAAGCCGAGGGCAGGGATGATATCAAAATCATCACCTACACCCCCAACAGGGGCAAAGGCAACGCCGTGCGGGAGGGTGTGCTGGCGGCGGAGGGAGAGCTCATCGCCTTCACCGACGCCGATCTTTCGGCGCCCATAGAGGAAATGGACAAACTCCTATCGGCCATAGATGAGGGCGCCGCGGTGGCAATCGGCAGCCGGGCGGTGGCCCACTCGGAAATTGTGGTGCATCAGCCCCTCTACCGGGAAATCGGCGGCAAATGCCTGAACCTGATTATTCAGCTTTTCGCCGTGCCGGGCATCCGCGACACCCAGTGCGGATTCAAGATTTTCCGGGGCGCGCCGGCAAAGCGCATCTTTGCCGGCTCCTTCATCGACGGCTGGGGCTTCGACATCGAGGTTCTGTATCTCGCCCGCCGCATGGGACTGCGTATCGACGAAATCCCCGTCAGATGGTCCCACGGCGAGGGCTCCAAAATAAGCCCCTTCCGAGCCGGTCTGCAGGTTCTGAAGGATATTCTGCGCATGAGACTGCATGTGTATGATGAGAGAACAAAAGGCAATATATAAAAGGAAACAGTCCGACACCGCGGGATTAGCCGCCGAAACATACAAACGAAACATACAAAAATAACCGCCCCGTGGGGCGGTATATTTTTGTGTGTGAACTTACTTCTTAATACGTCTCTTGAGTCCGGCGAGGGAAGCGAGACCCATAAGGGCGTAGGCGTAAGTCGCCGGTTCCGGAACGAGGAGGCCGTCATCGTGATCGGGATCGGGATCGTCGGGGTCGATGGGATCGCTGCCAATGGGTCTGACGCCGATCATATCGATGCGGACGTCTTCGTAGTAGGTGTCGTATCCCGCGTCGTCGGGACCCAGGAAGCCGGTGAGGCTGATCCAGTGGATTCCGTCCACATGGTTAATGCTCTTAGGCAGTCCTTTTTCATCCAGATAGGCCGCGGGGTTGAAGTAGGCGGTAAAGAGGTGGCCGTCCCGGTCGACGTCCCAGACTTTGACGGTGACATGGTCGTTTTTGGTAAGGTCGAAAAGGTCGATGTTCAAGGGCGGATTGAGTCTGGCGTGGTCGATGTGCAGCGAAGCGTCCAGGGCCTCCATAACGCTGTCGGGAAGACCGTAGATGGTAAACTGCAGCATCAGGTCATCGTCCACGTTGTAGGGACCGCCCACAACCCAAGCGAGTCCGGCCTGATGATAGTACTCATCGGCTTCTATGGCCTCGATGGTGTCCAGGCCCGTAATGTGCATGGGGAAGTCGATACCGTCGGTTCCGCCGGGGAT
>JAGDDM010000096.1 GCA_017958015.1 Abditibacteriota bacterium
AGCGCCGCTGAAAGCGGGAATGTCGCTCTTCTTGGCGTAACCGGAAAGATCAACATCGTTGCTTATAACGGTGTCGCCGTTGAGAAGAGGAAGCAGGCGGGCAATGGCAACCGCGAACTCGTAGCGGGTCATGGCTCTCTTGCCGCCGAAGGTACCGTCGGGATAACCGACGATGATGCCTACGCGCTGAAGCTGATTGACAGCATCGTAAGCCCAGTGGTCTGTGGGGACGTCAACAAAGGCGCCCTGCGCGAAAGACGCGCACGCGATGGCGATAAGACCGATGGTCGCCAGCGCGAAAAGGATTTTCTTCATGAGAAATCCCTCCTTGTGTATTTCGCCGCTACGGGGAAAGTCTGCCTCGTTCTCTTTCGCTTTCGCGGCGATTGATAACATTATACAGGATTATTTGTCTTTTGTCGATACGCGGGAGGAGCATTTTTTCGAACAATGTTCGCATCCGCATCCGCAGCCGCCGTTTTTGAATCCTTTAACGGTGCCGTAGAGGGCTCCGCAGAGGGCGGCGAGCACCACCGCCCCCACTATTATCGTAGCCGTCATTTCTTTTCGTCTCCGGGGGTATAGCCCTTGCGGCAGAGCATGTAGATGAGGAGAATAACGAGGGCGAAAGCCACCGCCGTCCAACCGGTGAAGGCACCGCCGCCGAAGAATAAGCCCAGCTGATAAATCGTAAGGGATACCAGATAGGCGAATCCCGTCTGATAGACGCAGGAGAAGAGGAACCACTTGGCGCTTTTAAGTTCCGCCCGAATGGTGTTCACCGCCGCCAGACAGGGAGCGCAGAGCAGGTTGAACGCCAGGAACGCGTAGCCCGCCAAAGCGCTGCCGCCGAAGAGCGCCGCTATGGGAGCCAGGTTTCCGCCTTCCTCCACAAGTTCCGACGCCATATCCGCGTCGCCGATGGAGGAAAACACGCCCATGACGCCCACGATTTCCTCTTTGGCCGCCAGACCGAAGATGGAGGACACCACCGCCTGCCATTTGCCGAAGCCGCAGGGTTTGAAAATCCGGGCGAAGGCGTTGCCGATGTTGTGGCTGACGCTTTGGCGAAGGTCCTCAACCATGGTGAACTTGCCGTCCACGAAGCCGAAGCTTGAGAGGAACCAAATGAAGGCGCAGACGAGTATGAGTATGGTGCAGGCCTTTTTGGCGAAGCCCATGAGCCGCTCCCAAATGCTGTGCCACACGTTCTTCACCGTGGGCATGTGGTATGCCGGCAGGTCCATGACGAAGGGGGACGCCTGACCGGCGAAGGCCTTTGTTTTCTTCAGCATAATGCCGGTGACGATGACGCTGAATATACCCAGCATGTAGGCGGAGAAGGCCACGAGGCCGTTATTGGCGAAGAGAGCGCCGGCGATACAGGCGATAACCGGCAGTTTGGCGCCGCAGGGCATGAAGGTGACGGTCATGATTGTCATGCGCCGATCCTTCTCGTTTTCGATTGTTCTGGCCGCCATGATGCCCGGCAGACCGCAGCCGGTGCCGATGAGCATGGGGATGAAGGACTTGCCGCTCATGCCGAA
Source organism: Abditibacteriota bacterium (assembly GCA_017958015.1). Lineage (GTDB taxonomy): Bacteria > Armatimonadota > UBA5829 > UBA5829 > UBA5829 > RGIG10368. The sequence continues at coordinate 1,548 of JAGDDM010000096.1, forward strand.
CTTGCGGAACACTCTGTCCATAACGAAGGCGATTCGGGCCATGTAGCCGCAGTCCTCAAGGAGCGCCAGGAAGAAGAACAGAATGAACATCTGGGGCATGAAACCCAGCATGGCGCCCACACCGCCGATGATGCCCTCAACGATGAGACCCACAAGCCATTCGGCGCAGCCGATGTTTGTGAGGAAAGTCTCGGCAGCACCTTTCGCCCACTCGCCCACGAACACGTCGTTTGTCCAGTCGGTGACAAGGGTGCCCACGGTGGTGACGGAGACGTAGTACACCAGGAACATAACCAGGGCGAAGACGGGCAGACCCAGCCACCGGTTGGTGACCACTCTGTCAATCTTGTCCGAGAGAGTGACTTTGCCGCTCGTTTTTTTGCGGACTTTGTTGATTATGCTTGTGATGTAGTCGTATCTTTGGCCGGTGATGAAGCTGGCGGTGTCGTCGTCGATTTCCGCCTCGGCGTTGTCGATGATTTTCTTTATCTCATCGCTGGCCGCCGTTTTTTCGTCCCGCTCGAAGAGCTTTATGGCGGCGTAGCGTCTGTGTTCCGGCTCGATGTCCGCCGGGAGTTTGTCGATAATGGCCTTCAGATAGTCCTCTGTGGTATTGTCGAAGGGGACGCAGGCGGGAATCTCCCCTTTCCTCGCCGCGGCCGCGGCCGCGCTCATGAGTTTGTCGATGTTCTCCTCTTTTTGGGCGGAGATTTCAACCACCGGACAGCGGAGAATCTTTGAGAGCACGTCGGAATAGACCGCGTCGCCGTTCCGCTTCACCACATCCATCATGTTGAGGGCGATGACAACGGGGACTCCCAGCTCAAGAATCTGAGTGGTGAGGTAGAGGTTCCGTTCGAGGTTGGTGGCGTCCACGATGTTGATTATGACGTCGGGACTGTCGTCCGTGAG
>JAGDDM010000097.1 GCA_017958015.1 Abditibacteriota bacterium
AGCTTCAGCAAAACAACCCCAAACTGAAGATAGTGGAATCCCCCATATACTTCGGCAAACGCTACGCCGGGGAATCCAAGCGCCGGCTTCTGCCCTTCATCATCGGCAACGGACGCACGCTGTTTTGGCTCACCGGCCTCAGAATCAAAGGTTGGTTCGTAAAGAAATAATCCGAGGGAATAGGGCACGGTTCGACATCGATTTGCCGACACATTCCCCGACACCGGAAACAAAAAAATCATCCCTTCCGATAGGAAAGGATGATTTTTATTTCGCTTTACCGAGCACTCTCTCCGCCGTCGCCTCCGCAATTTCGACATCGATAATCCTGTTCGTCTTTGTCCCGGGAGGTGTTTCGACGTAGACTTCGACGTAATTGTCCGTAAATCCCCGCGCAAGGCCGGTTTCGGCATCGAAACGTTCAATGAGTACCGGATGGGTTTTTCCGGTCATTTTACGGGCAAATTCGAGGCTTAAGGAGTCGGTGAGATCGTTGAGTCTCGCCGCTCTTTCCTTTTTGACGCCTTCGGGGATTTGGCCGGTCATCTCCGCCGCCGCGGTGCCCTTGCGTATGCTGTACCGAAATGAGTGGGTTCGGGAAAATCCCGCCGCCTCCGCCGTGCGCAGAGTATCCGCGAAGTCATCCTCGCTCTCCCCGGGGAATCCCACGATAATGTCGGTGGTGATGCCTATCTCCGGAATCTCCCGCCGCACCTTCTCCGCCAGGGACAGAAACTCCGCCGAGGTGTAGGGCCGGTTCATTTGCTCCAGAACGCTGTCGGAGCCGCTTTGCAGGGGAATATGCAGATGCCGGCAGACCTTGGGGTGCTTCATGGCCCCGATGAGGCCGTCGGTGACTTCCCATGGCTCTATGGAGCTCATTCTTATGCGCTCTATGCCCGGGACGCCGCAAACTTTTCTCACAAGCCCCGCGGTGTCGACGCCGGAGTCGTCGTAGGACCCCAGCCGTATGCCGGTGAGGACGATTTCTTTGTACCCCGCCGCCGCCAGGCTTTCGATTTCCGCCATAACCTCGCCTATGGGCCGGGAGGTCATGCCCCGCCTGGCGTAGGGGATGATGCAGTAGGCGCAGAAGTTGTCGCAGCCGTCCTGGACCTTCACCGCCGCCCTTGTTCGGAGCCGGGGTTTTACCTTAAGCGGGTCCCGGGCGCCCAGTTTGGCGATGATAATGTCGGCGATATCCGGTTTTTTGTCGTTTCCCAGCACAAGGGACACACCTTTGATATCCGTCAGGTCTTGGGGGTTTATCTCCGCGGAGCAGCCGCAGACCACAACGAGGGCGTCGGGGGATGCGGAGATGAGTTTTCGGACCGCCGCCCGGCTTTTTGCTTCGGCGGTGGCGGTGACGGCGCAGGTATTCACCACGCACACGTCCGCCTTTTCCGTGGGCCTTACGGTTTCGAAGCCGGCCGCTTCGAGTTTGGCGCGGACGGCTTCGGTTTCGTATCTGTTGACTTTACATCCCAGCGTAACGTAGGATGCCTTGAGTCCGTTATTCATCTTCGGCGATGGGAATAAGGAGTCTGCGGGCGATTTCGATGTCGCCGATGGACTTGTTTCCGTCGTCCGCGTTCCTGCAGGCGATATTCACCGCGTGTTCGTAGTCGGCGATGTCCTCGTCGCTCATGGCGTTAATGAGGGCGATGGAGGCCAGCTCGAAGTCCTGGATGCCCTGCCGCAGCTGTTCCCATCTGAGGGAGGGAATGGGTCCCTCCGGGCCGGGGTACACAAGGAAGGTGTCGCCTGAGGGGAACTCGCAGCCTTCGGGAGTGAAGGACACGTTCACGAAGGGACTCTCGGACCAGTCGTTGTAGGACCAGCGCAGCAATCCGTTGTAGCCGCCTCTTATGGCCAGCATGGGCAGAATCCGGGACTCGATAAGGGGCGAGTGGACAAAGGTGTTGGGGTGCTGGGGTCCGCAGCAGACGTAGAATGTGGTGAGAATGTCGGAACTCTCGGTGGAACCCTCATCCGCTTCCAAATCGCCGTCGTAATCCGAATCCTTGGCGGGGGTGTAGAAGTAGGAAATGTCGCTGTAACGCTTAACGTACTTGGGATCCGGCTTGCCGGCGTAGGCCAGGTTGAAGTCGGAAGCGTACTTGTCGATGAAGTCCGCCAGAGCTTCCATAACCTCCGGGGTCTTCTCGTCCAGGGCGATGTAGGTCTTGTCGAACCGGTCCGTCTCCTCCAGGTGCTTCCTGAAGGCGGTGAAGAAGGCGCCCCAGACCGCGTCGTATTCGGGAGTGCCCACGAAGAACTTCTCCACGGTGCCGTCCTCGAACTCTATCTCGCTGAAATCAATCTTGCCGGGGCCCTGAACCGGGGAATAGCAGTGGATGGTGTCGGTTATGCCCTTGCTCTCGTAGAGCTCAACGTAGCGGTCGAAGACGGAGAAGTCGAAGTCGTAGCCGTCATCGGTTTTCTTCCAAATGATTGTGGAGGGGTAGACCGTGTGGGTCTGGGCCCACCAGGGCTTGTAGCAAATGGGCACAACGGCGGCTTTCTGACCGTGGGCGGCCAGGTCGTCCATATACTTGCCCAGCATCTCGAAATGCTCGTCGGACCACAGGGGCAGGTTGTAGTATTCCGCCACGGCTCCCGGATTCATCCAGACGTTCAGGTGGAACATCCACTCCTCCGGGTCCGGAACGGTCACATTCGCAACCTCAAGGGTGAACTCTTTCTCCGCCAACGTCTCCCCGCCTTTGGTGAGGAGGACTTTGCCGTCGTATATTCCGGCTTCGGCGTCGGCGCCCACGAAGCAGCGGGTGTAGATGAAGCACTTGTCGTCGATATCGAAGGTTGTCACCGGCTCCAAAATGTCCGCCACGCTGCCGGCTTCCGGTGTGTTCACGAAGCCTATTTTGAACACGTCGTAGGCAAATCCCTCAATGGGGGCGCCGTCTTTCGTAAGGTCCGCCACCTCGATTTTGAGGTTCTCGGACTTTTCGGACGCCTCAACCAAAAGGGCGAAAGAGCTGTATGAGTTTTTGCAGATAAGGGATCGAACGCCGGTTTGGGGTATAGCGTCGGCGTATTCGAAGGTGGGCCGTGTCATGGACTGCCAGAATGAGATTGTGTACCGTATCATATTCTTTCCTTTACTTGTTGTCCGCTTCGGGGTCGAAGCCTGTGGGAGACAGAACCAGTCTGTCTATGGCGAAGTAGTATTTTCCGTCGGGACTCTTTCCCTCGACGCGGAACTTAATCGTCTGCTTGCCGGATACGAGGCTCAGATTGCCCAGTTTGTACCAGGCCATATCCGGTCCCAGCTTGACGGTTTTTTCCGGTTTGTCTATCTTGACGCGGTTTACGTCGTCAAGGGTGTAACTGACGGGTGAGCTTTTGCTCAGATCGGAGCAGGCTACCCAGAGTTCGTAGCTGGCGGTGGTGTCTATCATGGCGGCGAAGGCCGCGGAATAGGGAGTGAGAGGCGGGTTGTCCTCCGTGTCCAATACCAGCGCCAGACCGTTTACCGCGTCCCGCATGGCCCGGGTTCCGGTAAATCCGTGGGCGGTGGCGTTTTCGCCCTCGAAAACGATGTTTGTTCCCGTAACAAGGTCAAGGTCCTTGGCGGCCTGGGTGGCCATGTCGTAGGCAATCATGGCCTGACCGTTGGACAGGACCCGCTTGGCGGATTCGATGTTGAGATCTATCTTCTTTATATCAAGTCCCGCTTTGTCCGCGGAGGGCTTGCGACCGTCCAGGTCGGCGATGGCCTTTTCCGCCGTCTCGAAGGGGAACACCATGCTTATGTCCATACCGGTCATCACAACCGGCAGGGAGCCGAGAGTGAGGGTGAACCGATCGCTCTTTTTGTTTGTTACCGGCTTCACGTCCGCCGGGAAGAGAATCTTGGGCAGCCCCTGCTGAGGAGTCTTGAGGGTGATTGTCCGCCCGTTGGGGTCCGTGGTCCACACGCAGACTCTGTCCTCGCCGGCGATGGAGTAGGCGTATATGCCCTCGCCCATGTAGGCGGTCTTGCCGGAGCGGAGAGTGGGCATCCACCAGGTTTCCTTGTCGAACTGCCTTATTCTGGCGCCGGTGTGGGGCCGGTAGGGGAAGAAGATGACTTCCGGTTTGTAGGCCGCCTGGTCCGCGGGAATAAGGTTCTTGAATGCCGCCAGTTCAATCGGGCTTAGGTCCTCGGCGAAGAACCCCTTGGCTCCGTTTTTGAAGAAGGCGCCCCAAAGGTGGTTGAAGTTGTGCTCCCGGACTCCTCCGGCGTCGGCCACGGTGAAGAAAGCCATTGTTTTTGCGGATTCCTCCGCCAGAGAGTAGGTGGGCACGCCGGTTTCGACCACCGCGGTGTCGGTGCCGTCGAAGGGCGCGGCGAGACCGTCGAAGCCGCTCATGGAGAAGGGGTTGGCGTAGATTCTGTGGTAGCTGCCGCAGCGGTAGATAACCGGCACGTTGGCCACCTGATTACGCAGAGCGTCCGCCATGGCGTTCAGATAGCTCTGGGCGGAGGTGTCCCGGTAGTCGATGATGTCGTTCCATACGCGGCTCATGGTCACGTCCGCGGAGTAGGTGTTCATTGTTTTGGGGTTGTAGAGGAAAGCGGAGCCTCTGCCGTTTGCCCAAAGGGGCATGATTTCCGTGGCGGCGGCCACGCTGGGCAGGTTGTCCAGAATGCCCCAGGCGGCGTTCACCGCGCCCTCGTGGGTATAGCGGCGGATAAGGTGGGACTCGAAGCCCAGTCTGAAGGCTCCGGAATCCGGCAGGAAGGAGTTCATTACTTCGGAGTAGTCCTGCTTGCAGGGCAGAGGGTCGTAGAAGAAGCGCAGGCCCGAGCCGAACTTAATCTTTCTGAAGTAGGCGATGAGCCTGTCTCTGTACTCGTCGAAGCCGCTCCACACGTCTCCCATGGACTTGTCGCCGCCCGGGTCGAACTTCATGTGGGGGTAGACCAGCAGGACTTCTCCCGCCGCCAAACCGCCGGGAATGTTGATGATGAGGCTTCCCTCATACACCCCGGCGACTCCGCTTGATTTTACCGAGTTGTCGTAGGTGCGGAGCACCCGATAGTAGGCGCCGTCCGTGTTTTTGAGGTCGCAGATAACCCGGCTGTCGTTGTGGGGACCCTCCATGCGGTACACCGCGGGATTGATGAGGTTGCCGGTGAGGTTGGACTTAACGGTGTCGTTGAAGTATATGCCGTAGCTCATGCCCGCCGCTTCCAGAGCGTCGATGAGGCTTTGGAAGTTCTCCGGCGAGGAGGCGGTTACGGGCAGGGGCATCTTCACGAGAACGTCGGTAATGCCCGCGGAGCGGTAGGTGTCCAGCAGGGCCACGTCGTCGGCCAGCTCCTCCGGGTCGGTGATACACTTGGGAGTGAACACCGTGCCCACGGGCAGATAGGTGGAGCCGTCCCACACCATGGTGTGCTCGTCGGTGACGCTCCAGGAGTGCTGAACGCCGCCGGAGTCGGTGTAGACTCCGGTGGTTTTGTATTTTACCGCGCAATATGAAGTTGTGGCGAGAAGCAAAACAAGGGCCGCCGCCGTGATTGAGTATTTTTTCATTTATTACCTTTAATCGGACCGGTGTCGGGGAGTATGTCCGCGCACCGCAATTATTATTATATAATAAGTAACGTAAAAAATAAAGCGTCTGTTCCCGTTATCGGCTCAAAAGGTACTCGATAAGGCCGAAGAGGGCCACGGAAGTGAAGATTCCCAGCATTGTCTGCAGGAATCCCATGTTCCAAACGCGCCTGAAGCCCCTGGCGGTGAGGTTGGGGTTCGCCCGGTAGCTCTCGATTATTTCCTTGCCCGCCCGAATGCCGGCCTCAAGCTGTTTTCGGTTCGGTTTGGCGGTGGTGATATGCTGCTGCGCCGCGGCTCCGATGGCTCTCCAGCCCAGCATGACGATGATGATGGCGACAAACACCGCTGCCTGTCCGCCGAAGGTGCCGGAAATCAGGAGAAATAGGGCTGCCGCCACCATGAGGTTGGTGCCGCAGCGGGGGTGGACCCGAGGCATATGACTTACGGTTTCGGGGGTGAGATCCTCCTCCCGCTCGATGGCGTGGACGGTCATGTGCTCCGCGCCGTGGTAGCCGGAGAGGACCGAAAACCGCAGCATGAGAAGCATGAATATAATCGCCAAAAACCCCGCGGCGGCGGTTTCGATTATTCCGGCGGAGACGTAGCCGATCAGCGGCAGGGCGACAAAGCCCCGGGGGAAGAGGTTGAAATAAGTTTCGATGAGCCTTATTATCCCGTCGCCCAGATAGACGGATATTCCCATCATAAGCCCCAGGACTATGCCGGTGAGGTAGACTCCTTTGCTTCCGGCGCCGCCGGTGTGGCTGCCGGTGGTAAGGTAGACTCCGATGGGTGTGGCCATGCCGCCGACGCCGGCGGGCCGTCCGGTTTTCGCCAGATACGACAGCAAATCGTTTCGGGTGACCACTCCGGCGAACAGTCCGTTTGAGGTGACAACCGGCAGGGAGTCGAGATCGGAGTCGGCGAACACCGCGGCGGCGGTTTTGAGGTCCGTGCCGGGGGACAGGGCGGTGGGGGGATTGTCGTATGTGATTAAACTCTCCACGGAGCCCTCCGGCGAGGCCTCCGGGTTTTCGGCGAAGTATCGGGAGAGGGATTTTTCGCTCACGTATCCCCGCACGGCGGCGCCGTCGAACACAAAGACGGTGGATATATTGTTTTTGCTCATCACTCCGTGGGCTTTCCGGGCCGAGTCGGCGGGGGAAAGGAGAGGAACCGGTTTGATAAGGATGTCTACGGTCATTTTTAAAGATTTCCGAAAAAAGCGATTTTAAACTTGCGTTATTTTCGCGATTGTGGTATTATATAGCGTATATTTTACGCCAATCACTTTCCAAGGAGGATTTGAATAATGTCTAACGTTTGTGATGTTTGCGGCAAAGGCCCGCAGTTCGGACAGAACATCCGCCACGTCCACTCCGGTTCGTGGGCTCTTCGCGCTCCCCGCACCAAGAGAAGATGGATGCCCAACCTTCAGACGGTTCACGCCGACGTGAACGGCACCACCAAAAAGATGCGTGTATGCACCAAGTGCCTCAAAGCCGGCAAGATTGTCCGCGCCGTAAAGTAACCTTTACATCTATATTGTACCGGATTATCCCGAAAAAGGGGATATACCGGAGCAAAAAAACGCAAAAAATCCCGTTCTTCGGAACGGGTTTTTTTGTTGTGTTCGCGGCGCCTTTCCGGTTTCCCGGGACGGCAGGAAATATTAATTTGACATTATGATTAGACTCTTATACAATTAAATCGGTAAACATTTTTGTCCGAAAAAGGAGAACCGGTATGAAAAAACTCTTCTTCGTTCTCGCCCTTATGATAGGGCTTTCCGTCGGCGGTTTCGCGGCGGAGTACTACGTAAACTACAGTGACGGCACCGGCGCCATGGGCACGTCCCCGGAAGCGGCAGCCTCCTCAATAGCCGTGCTGCAATACTGGCTGCAACCCGGTGATATCATCAATGTCACCGGCGACGGCGGGGAGGTTTTGAGGAACCTAAACGGCACCGCCGACGCTCCCATCACCATCAGGCCCTACAAAACCACCTCCGGCTCATCCCACAACGGCTGGCTCTCCGTGGGCGCCTCGGGCAGCGCCGCTTTATACATGATAAAGTGCTCGTACATTATTGTGGACGGCGCCCGGAAGGACGACGGAGAGAGAGACCACATCGAGCTGCGGCAGGCTGTCAAGGGCGGCGTCGTGTTGAACAACAGCCACCACTGCGTGTTCAAAAACATCAATCTGCACGATTTCAACGATGGCGACACCTATGACTGCGCCGCTTTCCGTGAAGAAAACGGATCCCACCACAACACCTTTGTCCGCAACCGCATAAGCGGCGTGGGCGGCACGAGTCACAGCAGCGTGGCCTTCGACTCCGACGGCAACACTGAAGCCGGGAGCTCGGTTTTCGCCTACAACACGGTTGTGGGCGTTGGCAACGTTACGCGAACAAGCGGCGGCAGTTCCGTTATCGCGTGCAACAACGTATGTTACAACATTCGGGGCAACGCTTCCTCCGGCGGCAGCACCGCCGTATTCACCGGCAGCACCGCCACAAACAACAACATCAGTTACAACTACGTAAGCAAATACACATCCGGTGTAACCGGGCGGATCGATCTTTGGACCGACCCCAAGTTGACCGGACTCGACTACCGTCTTGCCGAAAACTCCCCCGCCAGAAACGTGGGCAACAGCGTGGAGATTCTCACGGACAACGGCCTCACCTACATCGGCACCGCTCCGGATTTGGGCTGCTACGAAAGCGAATACGAAAACATCTGCACAATCTCCGGCACCGTCACCGACGTTGACGGCAATCCCATCGACGGCGTGCAGGTGTACGGTTCCGGCGCAAACAGCGTATGTTATACCGACTCCGCCGGACACTACAGCCTTAATATAAACAGAATCGACCGTCCCACCGTGGAAGTTGTCGCGTGGCACTCGGAGTATGAGTCGCAACGTGTTTCCGTGAATACCGCCCCGAGGACGATTTCCCATGACTTTGTCCTTAACTTCAACCAATACTCCGTTTCGGGTAGGGTTACTTATTTTGACAAAGCCTCCAATTCCAATAAAGGAATCTCCGGAGCGGTGATTACTTTGAACGGCAACACCACCGTAGCCGACGCCAACGGAGACTTCTATATACGTACTCGCAGAGTGGGCGTTTACGATCTCGCAATTACCGCCGAAGGATATGAGGGTTATTACAGACATTTGGAAGCGAGTACTTCCACCGGTTTCTACATGACCGTTCTTCTCACCCCCATTTGCGTCATGACCGGCACGGTCATGTCAACATTCACCGGCAGTCCGGTGGCGGGAGCCGCGGTAACAATCGGCGACATCACCGTAACCACCGACTCCGACGGAAAATACGACATCATCGTCAAGCAAGCGTACTCTTACAGCGTCAAGGTGACCGTGGGCGGATATACATACTACGAAACCCTTATCGTAAATACTGCCGCCTACGCCACCGAAGACATAACCCTTCAAGACGCCTGCAAAGTGTATGGCAATGTTGTATCCGACGAGGACGAAGCCCCCGTCGCGGGCGCTGTTGTTGCCGTGGACGAGTTCGAGACAACAACCGACGATGACGGGTATTACGAGGTGACGGTACGGAGTCCCGGTACCCGGAACGTTACCGTTGACGTCGAGGGGTATATGACCTACCGCGATACCGTTTCCGCCAACCAAAGCGCCGTTTTCAAAAAAATAACCCTCGTCTCCGCCTGCATTGTGACGGGCACCGTTACCTCCCCCGAGGGAGAACCGGTTGTCGGAGCGGCGGTGTCCGTGGGCGAAACGGAGTCGGTCACCGACGAGTTCGGCGGTTTCGAAGCGAAGGTGCCGAAATCCGACTCCGTTGCCGTCACCGTTACCGCCGAAGGTTACTTTCCCTACAGCGGCGCCGTTGACGCTTCCGGTTCCTCAGCGCAAACAGACATAAACCTCTCCTATACCTGCGTTATAAGCGGCACCGTCAGAGACAGCTTTAGCGGAGACCCTTGCGAAGCCAGAGTTACCGTCGGAGACATAACCGTGATCACCGGCCCAGGCGGCGAGTATAGTGTGACTGTGCCGCGAGCGCCGTCTTATGACGTTGGCGCGGCAGGTATTGTGAGTTTTCAGTCTTTTCATTATGGGTATTCCGGCACCGTCGCGGCGGACAGAGACGCGGTTACGATGGATATCTTTCTTAACAGAAACGGCATGGATTACTGTGTGATTGAGGGCAGGGTCGTATCCGCCCAAGGAAAATCCTTGGAGGGAGTTAAGGTCAGCGTCGGCGACCGTTACTGTTATACGGACTTGAACGGTCGGTACGGCGTGACGGTAGAGCAACGCACATCCGTAACGATTACCGTCACTCCCGGTACCGGCTATTTCGGAACAACAAGAAATATTCTCGCCAGAGGGAGG
>JAGDDM010000098.1 GCA_017958015.1 Abditibacteriota bacterium
ATTTCTCCCGAGGCCATCGCGGCGCTCAGCGACGTGAACTCCATAACCTCCGACAAGGAGATTGAGGAAGAAGACGAAGCCTTGGCCGAAGCTCCCGGCTCGGGCGGTTTGGCGGCGGGAAGCTCCCGGTCCAGAGAGGCCGAAAAGGAAGCCGACACCACCATTAAAGGCGAAGTCAGACTGAACGCCGTTGTTCGTCTCGACGTTCTGTAATCAAGTATTAACCGACTCCGTCTGCCAAGCGCGGCGGAGTCTTTATCACGAATAAAGAGGTATTGAAATTGAAACTTAAAGTAGCATTGCCCAAGGGCAGCCTGCAAGATGCCACGTTTAACCTGTTCAAGAAAGCGGGTTGGGACTTCAAAGTGGGTTACCGCTCCTATCATCCCACCGTGGACGACGACGAGATAGAAACAACCCTCCTGAGAGCCCAGGAAATCGCGAAATACGTGGAAGCCGGCGTGCTCGATATGGGTATCACCGGTTACGATAACATTATGGAATGCGACGCCGACGTGCACGAGGTTTGCGAGCTTCTTTATTCCAAAGCCACTTCCAAACCCTACCGCTGGGTGCTGGCCGTTCCCAAGGATTCCGGCATAACCAAGGCCGAGGATTTGGAAGGCAAAATCGTGGCCACGGAGCTTGTGGGCGTAACGAAACGCTACTTTGCCTCCAAGGGCATCAACTGCAAGGTTGAGTTCTCCTGGGGCGCCACGGAAGTCAAGGTTCCGGACCTTGTTGACGCCATCGTCGAGGGCACCGAAACCGGCAGCACCCTGAAGGCCCACGGTCTCGTTATCATCGATGAGCTCCTGAGTTCCACAACCCGTCTTATCGCCAACAAAGACGCCTGGGAAGACCCCTGGAAGCGCACCAAGATAGAGAACATCGCCATGCTTCTGCAGTCCGCTCTGGAAGCCGACGGTCTCGTGGGACTGAAGATGAACGTACCGTCCCACAACCTGGATCGGGTGCTCATGTCTCTTCCCGCTCTGCAGAAACCCACAATCGCCAAGCTCTCCGACACCAGTTGGAGCGCCCTTGAGATTATCGTGGGCGAGAAGATTGTGAGAGAACTCATTCCCGAGCTGAAGCGCCTCGGCGCCACCGGCATCGTGGAATATCCCCTGAATAAGGTTATTTACTGATTTGATAGCGCATCTCCGGGGCGAACTTGCCCGCGTATCATCGGACCACGCCGTTGTGGACGTAAACGGGGTGGGGTACAAGGTCTACCTCCCCGTGAAAGTCCTGTCATCACTGCCCGCCGAGGGAGACAAAGTGGGACTTCTCGTCACAACCATCGTGAAAGAAGATTCCATCACTCTTTACGGATTTTCCCTGGAGGTGCAGCAGGAGCTTTTCGAGCTTCTTCTCACGGTCAGCGGCGTGGGTCCCAAGGTGGCGCTCGCCATTCTGGGCGAGCTTGAGCCGGGGGACATAATTTCCGCCATATCCGCCGAGGATTATGCCTCTCTTACGGTAGTATCCGGCTTGGGCAAGAAAACGGCCCAGCGAATTGTGTTGGAGTTGCGGGAGAAGCTTTCGGAGGACATGAAACTGGGCGCCGTGAAGTCCAAGTCTCTGTCGGGCCCCGTGTCCGATGCCATGGAGGCTCTCGTGGGCCTGGGTTACAGACGGGACGACGTAAAGCGCGTTTGCGACGAAATAGTTTCCGCTTCCGCCGGTATTCCCGCGGCGGAGGAGATTATCAGACGGGCGCTGGGAATGCTTGCCAAGGAGTAAAGGTTGATAGAAGAATCCGTATCCGGCGGCGAGAGCCGTATATTTTCCGCGGAAGTCGAAACCGGCGAGGCGGCAATCGAATATTCTCTCCGGCCCCGCACCTTGGCGGAGTTTATCGGCAGAGACAAGATTAAACAGTCTCTGGATGTTTTCATCAAGGCGGCGAAGGGCAGAGAGGAAGCCCTTGACCATGTGTTGCTCTACGGACCTCCGGGACTCGGTAAAACCACTCTCGCGCTTATAATCGCCAACGAAATGGGGGCTCCCATTAAGAGCACTTCCGGTCCCGCCATCGAGCGGCCCGGGGACCTGGCGGCCATTCTCACCAATCTGGAGCCGGGAACCGTTCTGTTCATCGACGAGATTCATCGTCTGAACCGGGCCGTGGAGGAGATTCTCTATCCCGCTATGGAGGACTATCAACTTGACCTTATCATAGGCAAAGGTCCTTCGGCCCGTACCATTAAGATTGATTTGCCGAAGTTCACCCTTGTGGCGGCCACAACCAGAACCGGTCTCATTACGCCGCCTCTTCGGGCGCGGTTCGGCATTGTTTTTAATTTTGAGTTCTACGATCCCGCAAGTCTCAAAACGATTATCTCCCGTTCCGCGGATATTCTCGATGTGCCCATAACCGAAGAGGGCGCGGCGGAGATAGCGGGGCGCTCCAGAGGCACACCCCGAATCGCCAACAGAGTTCTCCGCAGAGTCAGAGATTACGCTCAGGTTAAGGCGGAGGGGGAGATTACCTGCGACGTGGCGGTTGAGGCCCTCAGGATGCTTGAAATCGACGAAGCGGGTCTTGACGCCAGCGACAGGCGGCTTCTGTCGACCATAATCGAAAAGTTCGACGGCGGCCCCGTGGGCGTTGATACTCTCGCCGCGGCCACCGGAGAGGAACGGGACACAATAGAAGACGCGCTTGAGCCCTATTTATTGCAATTGGGTTTCCTGAACAGAACTCCCAGGGGCAGAGTGGCCACCCGCCTCGCCTACGACCATCTGGGCATCGCCCACAAGAAAGAAAACACGTTGTTCTGATGAACTGTCCCGGATGCGGCGCCCCCATAGGCGGCGAAAAGTTTTGCGAAGAGTGCGGTTTGCGCCTCAATGATTTCCTGACGGATTTCGACGACCTTTCGGAGAAATTCAAAGAGGGCTACGAGTTGTACCTGAAAGGGGATTTCGAGGGAGTCATGACCGCTCTCGAAGACGAGAACACCGCCGCCGCCCATGTTCTCAGGGCGCTTGCCGCGGAAGAAGAATCGGAGAAAGTGGGAACAACGGGTCTCGCCTTCGCGTCAAAGGAATTAATCAAGTTCGCGCTGAAGGAACTGGCGGAGGCGCGAAATCTTGAGCCCGACAACAAAGATGTTATCGAGAAGATAGACATTATCGAGGAGAAGCTCCTCTCCGAGGAAAACGAGGAGTTTCGGAAAGCCGTCATGTACGGCCTGATCGGAAACGTGTGAGAAAAATGAAGTGTCTGTTTTGCGGATTCGAAAACCCCGACACCGCTAAGTTCTGCAACGAATGCGGCGCGAAACTGACTCCGGCGGAAGTGAAACCGACGGAGGAAATAATCGTGTCACCGGCGGCGCAGGAAAGTCCCGACAACGATTTCTTCGACGCTTGGCGGTATTACGAAACCGGGGACTATGAGCTTTCTTTGGAATTGGCGAGAAGTCTGGCGGAGAAATCCCCGGAAAGTTCTTCCGTTCATTCCCTCATGGCTCTCATTTACGAGAAAAAGGCGGACAGAGCCCGGCTTCTCGGCAGCAGAGCCGATTCCGACACGTTCCTCTATCTCGCCATAGCGGAATACGAACGCATTTTGGAAATCAATCCCGCCAGCGAGGCGGACAGAGAAAAACTGAAAACATTGCGGGACAAGGTCTCCTTCTCCCGGGCCGACAGGGGCTTTTTCGCCAATCTCATCGAGAAGCTGAAAGCCGTTCCGATTCCCGTTTGGGCGGGGCTCGGCGCCTTTTTGTTGGTGGCGATAATAATGGCTCTCGCTCTCCCCAAGGGCGAGAATAAAGAGGTCGCAGCCGATACGACTGTTCGGGGTCAGGTTGTCGAGACGGAGGTCGTTACTCCCGAAACCGGACCGACCCGTGTCAGAACGAGAGCCACCCACGACATGCCCTCGGACCAAACCCTTCGGGGCCGCAATAACCGGGTGTCCAATCAGGCTCAGGTTGACGCCGTGAGACGTTTGGCGGAGGAGTTCGACCCCAACAACAAGATTAAGAAACCGGCTCCGGTTGTGCTGAAACCGGTGAAGAAGCCGGAACCGGCAAAGCCCAAGGTATCCCTTGAGGTAGAGCCCATGGTGGCGCCGGAAGCCGCTCAGCCCGCGGAAACTCCCAAACCGGAACCCAGCCACGAGCTTATTCCCTCGCAGCCCGCGGCGGAGCAGCCTCAGCAACCGACCACCGCTTCAAAGGCAAACGACACTTTGCGGGAAGCCACGGGACTTTATAGGTCCGGCGACATGGCCGGCGCCAGAGCCAAGGCCGCCGAGGCCCGAAGCAAGTTCGAGCAGGAAAATACCGAAGCGTCGAAAACCGGCAAAGCCGCCGCCGACAGTTTGATTAATATTATCGACAGAGGCATGTGATGAAACGAAGCGTTGTTTTTGTTTTGATGCTCACCGTCTTGGCGTCGGTGATATACGCCGTTCCCGTAACCGATGAGGACCGGGCGGAGAGCCGTCCCGTTATGCTCCTTTTCGAACTTAAAGCGGGGGAGGGCGCCCGAAAGGATGTGGCCAAAGCCGCCACAGCCTCCGTGCGAAAATATTTGCGGAACACGGAAAAGGTTGACGTTATCCTTTTTGACAGAGAATCTCCCATAGTTCAGCGGGCCGTTGTGCAGAAGGCCCTTACCGAGGAGCAGATAACCACCTACGCCGCCAGGGAAGACAGAATTAACGTGGCCGCGGCTCTTCAGTTCGACTATGCCTGCGCCGGCGACATAAACATCGACGGCAATAATATAAAGATAAACCTCTGGGGCGGCAAGCCCGGCGAAAAAGCCAAGGACAAGCCCCTTATTTGGGAAGGCGTCGGCAGTTCCTCCGCTTCCGGCACCGGCGACAACGGCATTGCCAACGCCATAGAAAGCGCAGCCAGCATGGCCGTTCTCGATATGGCAAACAAGGCCTTCGGCGGACTTACGCGGATTCCCGCGAAAGACGCGCTGACACCGGATAATTCCGACGCCATCACTCCCGCAGTTGACAGCGGCGACAGTGTGGGCGACCTGTTCGCGAAGGGTGATGAGGCCGCCGCCGCGGGCAATACCGCCGTGGCCATAGACTATTATAAGCAGGTTATAAACAAGGCTCCGAACAACTTCGAGGCTCGGCTGAAACTCGCCGATATATTCATCAAACGGGGCTGTAACGACGAGGCGAAGGACGAGATAAACAGGGCGGAGGCTCTTGGCGCCGACTCCAAGGAGTGCGAACGCCTCAGAAACAAAATCGCCGGCATCGACGCCGTTGTATCCGGAACGGACTCACAGCAGCAGCCCGCCCCGGATCCGACAAAGCCCGACAAGCCGATTCGGGCAAGGACTTTCACCTATCCCAACGACTCCAAGATTTCGGAAGGAGACCGGTTCTGGAACGAAAAGGCCACGGACAAAGCTCTGATTGCCTATCGGGAAGCGGCGAAGATTACGCCTTCGGACTATCGGCCCTACGAAAGAATGGCCATGCTCTACGCCTCCGTGGGTAAGTTCGGCGAGTGCGTGCAGACTCTCGCGGCCCTGAACAAGGCGGATCCTTATCCTCCGGAAAATGATTTGGCCAACAGGTACAGAGTTTTTTCTCTGACCTTCGATAAGCATTTCGAGAGTGCCATGAAGAAGTACAATTCCTCCTTCAACGCCTATGCCGACGGCAGTTCCACCAGGGAATCGTACTACAACACTCTTCGGTCTCTCTCAACACGGCTTACGCAAATGGCGTCTTTCGCCGATTGTATGCCCGCGCCGGCATACGCGCAGGCGATTAACGCGAAACGGGGTTCGGCGGCAACTTTCTTGGCCCAAGCGGTTTCCAGCGTGCTTCTTTATCTGGAAACCGGCGATTCGGCCCAGACGGAAAACGCCGACGTGTTCGCATCTCAGGCGTATGTACTTTTTACCTCAAAGGATAAGTAAGAAAACCATGTTAGAAAATCTTTTCAAACTTTCGGAACACAACACCAACGTAAAAACCGAGTTTATGGCTGGTTTGGCCACATTCCTGGCTATGGTCTATATTTTACTCGTGAACTCCGAGTTGTACAGCAATCCCTTGGGTAACGGTGTAAACGTCCTGGGCATACCCTACGGAGCAATTTATGTGGCCACGGCTATCACCGCGATTATTGGCTGTGTTCTCATGGCGTTTATGGCAAATCTGCCTTTCGCCATGGCCAGCGGCATGGGAATCAACGCCTTCTTCATCTACACGATATGCGTTGGTTTGGGCTTTACGTACGCCAACGCTTTGGTGCTTATCCTCATCGACGGTCTCATATTCACCTTGCTTACCGTTACAGGTATCAGATCGAAAATTTTCGCGGCGGTGCCCAAAACGGTTCGGGGCTCCATTTCCGCCGGTATCGGTTTGTTTATTATCTTCCTCGGACTCCAGAAAGCCGGCATCGTTGTCAACAACTCCAACACATGCGTCGACTTGGGATCCTTCAACATATTGGCGCCCAACTCTTGGTCGGTTATAATGCCCATGTTCGTGTCCTTTGTGACGCTGATTACCATATGTCTTCTCGCCCGAAAGAAGAACCGGGCCGCCATTTTGTGCGGTATGATGGTGGGCGCCGCCACATATTTCGTGCTGGGTTTCCTTACCGTTCCGCATTTCACCGAAGCTCTCAGCATCGCTTCCGTGTCGCCGGTGAGCGCGTTCAAACAGTTTATGGACGTATCCCTCTTTAGGGTGTTTTCCGACGGTTTTAATTTCTCCCATCTCTGCGCCACCCGTACAACCGGCGAAATATGGTTCCTTGTTTTGTCCACATCCTTCGCTTTCCTCCTTATCGATATGTTTGACACACTGGGCACCCTCTACGGTACCTGCTACAGAAACAATATGATTAAAGAGGATGGTACCATCGAGAACTTTGAAAAAGCCATGATGTCCGACGCTGTCGCC
>JAGDDM010000099.1 GCA_017958015.1 Abditibacteriota bacterium
AGCGGTGACATTTCCCTGAGGCGTGCCACGATGGGGGGCAGGACCTCCAGGACTTTTTTCACGTCCGCTTCGGTGTTTTCCTTGCCCAGGGTCATTCGCAGGGAGCCGTGGGCCTGTTCGTGTTTGAGGCCCAGAGCCATGAGCACGTGGGAGGGGTCCAGGGACCCGGATGTGCAGGCGGAGCCGGAGGAGACGCAGATGCCTTCCATGTCGAGGAAGAGAATCATGGACTCGCCCTCAACGCCGTCGAAGGAGAAGTTCACGTTGCCGGGGAGCCGCTTCGTCCGGGAGCCGTTCAGGCGGCAGTCGACGATGGCGGACTCTATGCCCTCAATGAGCATAGTCTGCAGCCGCTTCGTTTCGGCGATTTCCTTGTCGAGGTTCTTCATGGCCCGCTCGCAGGCGAACCCCATACCCACTATACCGGGAACGTTCTGGGTGCCGGGGCGGCGGTTCTTTTCCTGGGCGCCGCCGAAGAGGAGTCTGTCGGTTTTGGAGCCCTTTTTGAGGTAGAAAGCGCCGATGCCCTTGGGGCCGTAGAACTTGTGGGCGGAGATGGCCAAAGAGTCGCATCCGATTTCTTTTACGTCCACCGGAATGTGTCCCACGGTCTGCACCGTGTCGGTGTGGAAGTGGATTCCGTGGGCGTGAGCCACCTCGGCGATTTCCTTCACCGGCTGAACGGTGCCTATCTCGTTGTTTGCGTGCATCACCGTGATGAGGGTTGTTTTGTCGGTTACTGCCGCCTCAATCTCGGCGGGACTGACGAACCCCTCGGAGTCAACGCCGACAATTGTGGTGTCGAAACCCCGGCGTTTCAGCTCGTCGAAGGAGTGGAGAACCGCGTGGTGCTCGATCTTGTCGGTGATGACGTGGTTGCCTTTTTTGATATTCTTATTGGCGGTGCCGAATATGGCCCAGTTGTCGCTCTCGGTGCCGCCGGCGGTGAAGTAAATTTCGTCCGGGTCGGCGTTTATGAGGGCGGCAACCCGCTCCCGGGCCTTCTCAACGGCCTCGCCGCCTTCACGTCCCAGGGAGTAAATCTGGGTGGCGGAGCCGTACTTCTCGGAGAAGTAGGGGAGCATGGCCTCCAGTACCTCGGGGTCCGTAGCCGTTGTGGCGGCGTGGTCGAGGTATATAATATCTTTCATTTTAATGCCTTATTCGTCCAGCTGAGCCATAACCTCATCGGGAATATCGAAGTTGGCGTATGTCTGCTGAACGTCGTCCAATTCCTCGAGGGCGTCGATGAGACGCAGAACCTTGCCCGCCTCGTTGGGGTCGGAAAGGGTGATAATGTTGTTGGGAATCATGGAGACTTCCGCGGACTCCGTTTCGATTCCCGCCGCGTCAAGGGCTTCCTTAACGGCGGTGAGGTCGGAGGGCTGGCAGTAGACGTTGATGGAGTCGTCCTCAACCTTGATGTCCTCGGCGCCGGCGTCCAGAGTGGTCATCATAACCGTTTCCTCGTCGGACTTGTCGGCGGCTATCTGAATCACGCCTCTCTGGTCGAACATCCAGGACACGCAGCCGGTTTCGCCCAGGTTGCCGCCCCGCTTGGAGAAGATGTTGCGGATTTCCGCCACGGTCCTGTTGCGGTTGTCCGTGAGGCACTTAACGAGAACGGCCACACCGGCGGGAGCGTATCCCTCGTAGGAGGTCTCTTCGTAGGTGACGCCCTCAATCTCGCCGGTTCCTCTGGCGATGGCCCGCTTGATGTTGTCCGCGGGCATGGAGTTTTCGCGGGCTTTCTGGATGCAGAGTCTCAGGCGAAGGTTGCTGTCGGGGTTTCCGCCGCCGTCCTTGGCCGCCACGATGATTTCTCTGGCCAGTTTCGTAAACAGTTTGCCTCTTACGGCGTCCTGTTTACCCTTGCGCATTTTGATATTATGCCATTTTGAATGTCCCGACATGTTTGTATACCTTCCGTTTCGGTTGAATTTGAATAGGGGTAAACCCCGAAATTATTCCGATACATTATATCACATATTTTTTGTAATATCAAATAGGGCCGAATACTTGTAAATCATCGGCTGTTTATGTTATCATAAAGATAGTATTTTTTCCGAAGACAGGGAGGATATATGAACTCAAGTATCGCTATGGCCGACTATGCCATCATAATCGGCTACCTGCTCATTACCATGGTTTTGGGCCTCATCATGACGAAGAAGGCGTCCGCGAGTTTGGACGACTACTTCCTGGCCGGCAGAAGCATGCCTTGGTGGCTGCTGGGTATCGCCGGCATGACCGGCTGGTTCGATATGACCGGCACAATGATCATCACCGCGTTCCTGTTTATGCTTGGACCCCGGGGACTTTTCATCGAGTTCCGCGGCGGCGCGGTTTTGGTTGTTATATTCCTTATTTGTTACACCGGTAAGTGGCACCGCCGTTCCGGCTGTCTCACCGGCGCCCAGTGGAATATCTTCCGCTTCGGCCAAGGGAACGACGCCCAGGCGCTGCGCCTTGTGGGTGTTTTGATCGGTACCATCAGCTGCGTCTTTATGCTGGCCTACCTGGTTCGGGGCACCAGTCTTTTCATGGCAATGATGTTCCCCTTCGACCCCACCACCTGCGCCTTGCTGATTATCGTGTTCTCGGCAATCTACACCATGGCGTCGGGCTTCTACGGTGTTGTTCTCACGGACCTTATCCAAGGTATAATCATCATCGTCAGCTGCTTCGTGGTTTCGTTTATGGCCTGGCACGCGGTTCCGGACGCCGGGTCCCTCTCCGCGGTGGCCAAGTCCATCACCGGCAACACCCGGTGGATTTGCTCCACGCCCGACTTCTACACCACCATGCCCGCGGGCTATGAGGCCTACAGATGTCTCTTCATGTTCGCGCTCTTCTACCTCATCAGAAACCTCTTGGACGGCTCCGCCACCGGCGGCGAGTCCAGATACTTCGGCGCCCGGTCCGATAAGGACTGCGCCAAGCAGTCTCTTTTGCAGGCTTTCACCGTTTCCTTCCGCTGGCCCATGATGATGGCCTTCGCGGTTATGGGCATCTACCTCGTCAACAACGCCTATCCCGGTTTCATGGACGGCAAGAACGAACAGATTTCCAACGTCACCGCCATCGTCAAGCAGTATAATCCCGGCGTGAAAGAGGAACACTGGCACGACCTTACAAGCAAAATCGAGCACCATCCGGAGCAGTACGACAAGGCCATGATCGCCGCCATCGAGTCCGAGCTGGGCAGCGGCTGGCAGGACAAGATCTCCATGGTCAGCTTCAACGGCACCGTGAACCCGGAACAGATTCTCCCGGCGGTTATCATGAAGAAACTCCCGGTTGGTCTCAAGGGATTCCTGCTTGTGGCTCTCATCGCCGCCATGATGTCAACATTCACCGGCACCGTAAACGGCGCGGCGGCCCCCATCGTCCGGGACCTCTATCTGCCCTTCATCCGCCGGAACAAAGCCGGTAACAGAGAGCTCATCGCCGCTTCCTGGATTTCCACGCTCCTCGTTGTGGCCGTGGGCTTCTGGATGGGTGTAAACGCCAAGAACATCAACTCCATTTGGACATTCATCCTCATGGGTCTCACCCCCGGCTTCATGGGTCCCAACATCCTGAAGTTCTACTGGTGGCGTCTCAACGCCTGGGGAGCCTTCGGCGGCGCCGTGTTCGGTCTCGTTGGCTACCTCCTGAACGTCACCGGAGCCTTGGCCGTTGTTCTCAGACTCTGCGGCGTTTCCGAGACAATCGTATCCTCCGAGTTCTTCCAGTTCGGATATATGCTCTTCTTCTCCCTGCTGGGTACGATTCTCATTACGCTTCTGACGAGGCCCGTTGACATGGAAGTCCTCAAAAACTTCTACCGGGTGACCAGACCCTTCGGCTTCTGGGGTCCCGTGAGAAAGTACTTCGCCGAGGACGCTCTCACCTTCATCACCAGGGAGCATAAGAACGATATTATCTCCCTGCCCTTCGCTTTCATTTGGCTGGTGACTTCGTTCCTCATCCCCATGCAGTTCATCATCAAGAACTACCACTCCCTGATGTGCACCGTGCCTCTCTACCTCATCGGTGTTATCGGACTCTACTTCTTCTGGTATAAGCCCATGGAACACTTCGATGAGCCGGAACCGGAAATGCATTACAGCGACGGTACGGTTATCGGACCGCCCATGGATATATCCAAAGTATAATAAATAAACGGCTCCTTCGGGAGCCGTTTCCTTTTTTCTCCGATTATCACTTGTAATTTGCCCCCCGTTTATGTTATTATAAATACTGTATTTTTTCCGAAGAAGGGAGTAAACATGAACTCTAGTATCGCGACTGCCGACTACGTGATTATAGCCGGCTACCTGCTCATTACCATGGTTTTGGGCCTCCTCATGACAAAAAAGGCGTCCGCCAGTTTGGACGACTACTTCCTGGCCGGCAGAAACATGCCTTGGTGGCTTTTGGGCATCTCCGGCATGACCGGTTGGTTCGATATGACCGGCACCATGATTATAACGTCCTTCCTGTTTATGCTGGGCCCCCGGGGACTTTTCATCGAGTTCCGCGGCGGCGCGGTTTTGGGCGTTATCTTCCTTATATGTTATACCGGCAAGTGGCACCGGCGCTCCGGCTGTCTCACCGCCGCCCAGTGGAATATTTTCCGCTTCGGGCAGGGCAAGGACGCCCAGGCCTATCGTCTCATGGGCGTTGTTATCGGCATGATACTCACCCTCTTCATGCTGGCCTACCTGGTTCGGGGAACAAGTCTCTTTATGGCCATGATTTTCCCCTTCGACCCCATGACCTGCGCCCTTATAATCATAATTTTCTCGTCGCTTTACACCATGGCGTCGGGTTTCTACGGAGTCGTTCTCACGGACCTGATTCAGGGTATAATCATTATTCTCAGCTGTTTTGTGGTGGCGTTTTTGGCGTGGCACTCGGTGCCCGGCGCCGATTCCTTGGCGGAGACCGCGAAGGCGGTTACCGGCAACACCCGCTGGATTGCTTCCACTCCCGACTTCTACACCACAATGCCCAAAGGATATGAAGCTTATCAGAACCTGTTTATGTTCGCCTGCTTCTATCTTGTGAGAAGCCTTTTGGACGGCAGCGCCGGCGGCGCCGAATCCAGATATTTCGGAGCCCGTTCCGACGCGGACTGCGCCAAACAGTCCCTCTTCCAGGCCTTCACCGTTTCCTTCCGCTGGCCCATGATGATGGCTTTCGCGGTTATGGGCATTTACCTTGTACATAGCGCCTATTCCGGTTTCGTGAACGGCGAGAACGATCATATCGCCAATGTTACCGCCGTTATCAAGCAGTATAATCCCAATGTGGCCGAGGGACGCTGGCACGACCTTACCAGCAGAATCGAGCACCATCCGGAACAGTTCGACAAGAAGATGATTGCCGCCATCGAATCCGAGCTGGGCAGCGGCTGGCAGGACAAGATTTCCCTGGTGGGCTTTAAGGGTACCGTGAACCCGGAGCAGATTTTGCCGGCGGTTATCATGAAAAAACTCCCGGTGGGCCTTAAGGGTTTCCTCCTTGTTTCCCTTATCGCCGCCATGATGTCCACCTTTACCGGCACCGTAAATACGGCCGTGGCTCCCATTGTCCGCGATCTCTATCTGCCTTTTATCAGACGGAACAGGGCCGGCAACAGAGAGCTTATCGTGGCTTCCTGGTGCTTTACCCTGCTTATGGTTGCCGCCGGTTTCTGGATGGGCATCAACGCGGCCAACATCAACGCCATTTGGGCTTTCCTCATTATGGGAATTTCTCCCGGCTTTATGGGACCCAATATTCTGAAGTTCTACTGGTGGCGGCTTAACGCCTGGGGTTCTTTCGGCGGCGTCGTTTTCGGCCTCATCGGATATGTTTTGAACGCCACCGGCGCTTTCAAAGCCGTCCTTACCGCCTGCGGCGTGTCCGAGACAATCGCCGGAGCGGAGTGGTTCCAGTTCTGCTATATGCTCTTCTTCTCCCTGTTGGGTACGATTCTCGTTACGCTGCTCACCAAACCCGTGGACATGGAAGTACTTAAGAACTTCTACAGAGTTACCAGACCCTTCGGTTTCTGGGGTCCCGTGAGAAAGCACTTCGCCGAGGACGCTCTGAAGTTTATCACCCGGGAGCACAAAAAAGACGTTCTCGCTCTGCCCTTTGCTTTCATTTGGCTGGTGACGTCTTTCCTCATCCCCATGCTCTTTATCATCAAGAATTACCACTCCATGTGGTGCTGCATCGGCCTTTACGCCGTGGGCGCCGTGGGTCTCTTCTTCTTCTGGTATAAGCCCATGGCTCACTTCGACGAGCCGGAACCGGAGATGCATTACAGCGACGGCAGCCTTGTGGGACCGCCCATGGATATCTCCAAAGTCTGACGAAACAAAGACCTCCCTCGGGAGGTCTTTTCTTAACCATGAAAAAACAAATGTTCGCGGCGGCGGCCCGCCGATACGATTTTCTGAATACGGTCATAAGTCTGGGACTTCATAAGTCCTGGCGGCGTTGGTGTGTTCGGCGTCTGGGTATCGGGGGACTTCGGTGCCTTGATTTGGCGTCGGGAACCGGGGACTTTGCCCTTGAGCTTTTGAAGGGCGGGGCGGAGAGTGTGGTTTGCGCCGATTTTTGTCCGGAGATGCTGGATATCGCCCGGAGGAAAATCGGAGAAGGGGCAACATTCGTGGAGTGTCCGGCGGAGGAGCTGCCCTTTGAGGACGATTCATTCGATATAATAACCGTGGGATTCGGGGTGCGGAACTTTGAGGACGGAAAAAAGTGCTACCGGGAAATGAGACGGGTGCTGAAGCCCGGGGGCAGGCTCTGTGTTTTGGAAATAACCGGCGGAGGGGGACTTTTCGGGGTGTATTTCAACCGAATTATGCCCCATATCGGCAATTTCGTCTCCGGCACGAAGGCTTATAAATATTTGGCGGAGTCCGTGGAGCGGTTCGACACACCGGAGGAGATGGTTGAAAAACTCGCCGCCGCCGGATTCCGGACGCGGGAGATAAAAAAATTCGCCCTCGGCGGTGTTACCGCTCTCGTATGTGTTTAAAAAATTCGATTTTTTCGAAAAAAGGCGGTTGACATCCGGATTCGAATGTAGTATAATAGGACAGTTAAAAATTCTTAACGCCAAATTATTATTATATAAAGGTGATAGAGATGAGAAAACTTATTTTGGGTATCGCGCTTTTGCTCGCCGTTTCCGCGGCGGCTTTCGCCAACAGTCCCGGCAGTGACGAAGTTACGATTAAAGATTGGACTCTCAAGAGAAATCAGAATCCTAACGGCACCGCCATTCTTATCGGAAACGAATTGAACGGTACGGATATCAGTATTAATTCCGGTAAGACACTCCGGCCGACCATGACGACGACCAACGTCAGCGATTGGCTTTACAATGTCAACGACGGTTTGGATGTGTTGTTCCTGGGTTTTAACAGTCATAATGTGGCAACCAATATACAGGAAGATCCGGACGACCCGGCATGGAACGATAAGTATTTCAAATTTAAGATTACCGGTGTCGACCCGGAAACCAACGAGACTCTTATGGTGTTTCACAAGTCCACGCCCGATAATCTTTGGACCGGTGACGGCGTTTACCACTTGGATGCCGGCACTATCTTTTCCACGTACGTGAACAACCGTGAGATGTATTTCGGCGACGAAAGATCCCTTGCCGTAAACAGAATCGAATTGAATCTCGTGGACGACGGCGGCGCCGTCATCAAAGTCAGCGGCGAGGGCGACCCC
>JAGDDM010000100.1 GCA_017958015.1 Abditibacteriota bacterium
CCCATATTGCTGGAAGCGAGATATTTTACGGTTTTCGTGCCCGGTATCTCTCTGCTCCTCGTCGACTTGCTCTTTGGGGTAAAAAACCGCGCCGCCGCGGGGATTATAGGTTTGCTCGCTCTGTTTTGCGCCTGTTCCATGCCGTACACCGAAGCTTCCAAGCCGAAACGGTTTCCCTACAAAGCGGCCGCGGCGTATCTTCTGACCCGGGAGGATATTTTCGATGATAATGTCACTACGACGGCGTTTTGGCTTCCTTTCGCCAATCAGGTGACCGCCGAAGGTTGGCAGTATTGGTATATGTCCAAGGGCGGGAAAACCGCCGACGTGTCCTATTACGGCAAGCCCGATATGTACGACGGCAAAGACGTTGTCTATCTTTTCCGGAATCTCACCATAGAATTACTCTACGCCAAAAGGTTTGCCGGTTACGACACGGAGGGTTTTGAGCCGGAGCGGGGCGCGGAATACGGTATTTATCGGTGCGTCATCGAAAAATACGTAAGAAAATGATTTCGGCTCTTGCAAAAACTTTTTCGCTATGGTATAATATATGCGTTGTGCCGTAGACAGCGGGTGCGAACGCTTAATATCCCGCCGAGGTCGAGACAGTGATATTATCTCCGATTGCGGCATCGCGGTCGGATTTTTTTATTATTGCGGCACTTATTTCAGAATAAGGAGGTGAGTCGTAATGTCCATCAGAACCGGAGAACCGAGACCGGAGAAAGTGGCGGCAATCAACGAGATTAAAGATATGCTGTCCGGAGCCTCCGCGGTTATCCTCACCGACTACCAGGGACTTGACGTAAAGAGCATTTCCGATTTCCGCAAGAAGCTTCACGAAGCCGGCGCTCAGTACAAGGTTATCAAGAACAACCTTTTCATCCTCGCCGTTAAAGACACGGTTAACGAGCCGCTGGGTGAGAATCTTGCCGGACCTACCGGTATTCTTTACACCGAGGACGACCCCGTAGCCGCCGCGAAAGTTTTGCAGCCCTTCACCAAGGGCGCCAAGAAGATCGGCGTCAAGGGCGGCGTTGTTGACGGAACGTATTTTGACGAGAAGCAGGTTATGCAGCTGGCTTCCATTCCGTCCAAGCAGGAACTCTACGCCAAGGTTGTCGGCGGCTTGCAGGCTCCCATCACGGGCCTTGTGGGCACTTTGCAGCAGATGATAAGCGGTTTGGTATTTACGCTCCAGGCCGTGGCGGACGCCAAGTCCGAATAACAGCGTAAACAATCAACATTTCAAATCAAACAAAATTTTTCTTAAGGAGATATTTAAAAATGGCTAACATTCCCGAACTTATCGAGACCGTCAAGGGTATGACCGTTCTCGAACTCAACGACTTCGTAAAGGCTCTTCAGGACGAGTTTGGCGTAACCGCTATGGCTATGGCCGCTCCCGCCGCCGCGGGCGCTCCCGCCGCCGGTGGCGATGCCGCTGAAGAAAAAGACAGCTTCGACGTAATCCTTGCCGCCGCCGGCGACAAGAAGATCCAGGTCATCAAGGTTGTCCGCGAGATCACCGGCCTCGGCCTCAAGGAAGCCAAGGAAGTGGTCGACGGCGCTCCCAAGCCCATCAAAGAGGGCGTTGCCAAGGCTGAAGCCGAGGAAATCAAGGGTAAGCTGGAAGCCGAAGGCGCTACCGTCGAGCTCAAGTAATCACGACTTTTCGAAGGCGCGGCCCGAGGGCTCGCGCCTTCTTTTTTCGCCCGTCCGAATCCGGAACATAAAAACCGGAACAACGTTTCCGTTGCTCCGGTTGGTTGTTTTCAGAATAGTATTATTCGGATATCGAGGCATCCTTCACGGGTACGGAACACTCATACAAATGTTCCGGGGCCACATCCACATCGTCGCTCCATACAACCGTACCGTATTTTGCTTTGGCGCGGAGGAAGAACGCGGGATTTTTAAGGTCCGAACAAATCGGTATATCCAAAAGTTGGCGGGCGTCGTAAATCCTTTCGGAACCGTCCGCGAAAGTTAAAAGTAAAGTATAATCTTTTCTCGGCTGTACTTTTTTTACCGACCACACAGGGGTTTTCATTGTATTTACGCTCCTTTCGGTATGGCTTCTCCGGTTCAGCGCAGGGGATCGATTTTGTAGAGCGGCTCGCGGTTTACGGCAAGCTCCCAGTTGGCGAGGAGTTCGTCTTTGTGAATTTCCGCCCAAGCCGCGATGAGTTTACACTGTTTCGCGGGCATTTTTCCTTCAATCAATTCTCCGTCCATATTAAATGTCGCTTCGAAGTCTTGATACCTTGCGTGGAAGTGAGGCGGATTGTGTTCGTTGGTGTTGTACATCAGGATGATGATGCCGAAAAACATTGAGATAGTGGGCATTTGTTCGACTCCTTTATCGTAATTATATTATAGTAAATTCGCCGTTAACGGTCAACAATCGTTCGCCGTATCGAGCGAAAAGCGGCGGGGTTCCGACTCCCCCAAAAAAAATCAAAAATATTTTCGTTTTTTCCGGTTTTTACGCTTGCGAAAGGCTTGCAATCTTGTTGCTTTTCCGGTATAATTAGTACTTGTGAAATTTACGCACGGAGGTCCGGATGAACGAAATTCAGCACAGAACCAAACGTATTCCGGAAGTGACGCCGCTTCCGAATTTGGTTCAAATTCAGATCAGTTCTTATGATTGGTTTTTGAAGACCGGTCTCAAAGAGCTCCTCGCAAGTTTTTCCCCGATAACCGACTTTCCCGGCAACTTGACGCTGGAATTGTTGGACTACTACCTGGGCGAGCCCAAGTACAGCTTGGAAGAATGCCGCTTCAGGGACATGACCACTTACGAGAAGCCGATGTACGTTCGCGTGCGCCTTTCCTCTCCCGGAAAGGAAGTCATCGAGTCGGACGTGTACCTCGGAAACCTTCCCATAATGACGGAAAAGGGCACCTTTGTGATTAACGGCGCCGAGCGCGTTGTAGTCAGCCAGCTTGCCCGAAGTTCCGGCGTTTACTTCAAAGACACCCTCGACCTGATGGGTAAGACCCTTTTCTTCTCCACGGTCATACCTTCTCCCGGTGCCTGGGTGGACGTTGAGACGGACTCCGCCAAAGTCATCTCCGTCAAGATAGCTCAGACAAAGAAGTTCCCCCTTACCACTTTCCTTCGCGCTCTCAACGAGTTTGAGGCTGCGTGTCCCGAAAACGACGTTCTCCGCCCGGAAGACGCCGCGGGCCGCGTATTGTCCGTTTCCGTAGCCAACGAGGACGGTGAGATTCTGGCAAACGAGGGCGACGTCATTACCGACGAAACCGCCGCCGCTTTGTCCGAAGCCGGTGTGGAACTCGTTACCGTTACGGGCCGCACCCACCCCTGCGGTACCAACGCGGAAATCCTCTCCGTGTTCTGCGAAAAGGAAGTTCTCAACGCTCTTACCGCCGAATCCATGGTGGGCCGCCGCCCGGTGGAGGACATTGCCGACGCCAAGGGCAAAGTCATCACCAAGGCCGGTGAGAGAATAACCGAGGACTCCGCCAAGAAGATTTTGAAGCTGAAGAATCTTTCTTCCGTGGAAGTTTTCGAGCGGAACGCTTATCTGGACGCCACCCTTGATGAGGACACCACCGGAAACACCGAGGAAGCCCTCATCGACATCTACAAGAGAATCAGACCCGGCGACCCGGCCACCCCGGAAAGCGCCAGAACTCTTCTCGCCTCCTACTTCTTCGACATCCGCCGCTACGATCTCGGCAGAGTGGGCCGCTACAAACTGAACAAGAAGTTGGGCCTCAGCCTCTCCGAGGAAGTGCGCTGCATAACCCGCGAAGACGTAATCAAAATCATCCGGTACATCATCGGTCTTTCCGAAGACGGCAAGATCGTTACACACTTCAACTACACCAACCTGGCCAAGCGCATTCCCGACCTGGAGAAAGCCGTTAAGGCCGAGGAAAAGAAAGCTTCCGCGGAAGACAAGGCTCCCGGCGGCAAGGTCTACTCCTACAGACGGAGACTCAACTTCCTCAAAGACGTCAGACGGGGCGATATTTTCTCCGTTGACGCTCTGAAGGAAACCCGGGAACTGCTGAAGCTCATTGACGGCGGTTCCAAGCTCATCTCCGACGACCCGGACAACCGCTATCCCGAGACTGCTCTGCGCCTTGTGGACTGCCGCACCGACGACATCGACGACCTGGAAAACAAGCGCATCCGCTCCGTGGGCGAGCTCCTTATCGAGCAGCTCAGAATGGGCTTCCTGCGCATGGAGAAGGTTGCCAAGGAGCGCATGACCAGCATCGACGCGGACAATCTGTTCCCGCAGGTCATTCTCTCCGTGAAGCCGGTCACCGCTTCCATCAAGAGTTTCTTCGGTTCCTCCCAGCTCAGCCAGTTCATGGACCAGACCAACCCGCTGGCGGAACTCACCCACAAGCGGAGACTTTCCGCTCTGGGTCCCGGCGGTCTTTCCAGACAGTCCGCCAAACTCGAGGTCCGCGACGTTCACCACTCCCACTACGGCAGAATCTGTCCCATCGAGACTCCCGAAGGTCCGAACATCGGTCTTATCGGTTCCATGGCCATTCACGCGGAAATCGACAAGTACGGATTCCTCCGCTCGCCTTACAGAGTGGTTCGGGACGGTGTGGTTACCGACGAGATAGTTTACCTCTCCGCCAGTGAGGAGAGTCAGGAATACATCGCTCCGGCCCAGACGCCCATCAACCCCACTACCGGCGCTTTCGAGACGCCCATCGTCAAGGTGCGCCATGCCGGCGGTTACCCGGACGTTAAGTCGGAGAAGGTTACCTACGTTGACATTTCCCCGAAGCAGATTATGTCCGTGGCCGCGTCCCTCATTCCGTTCCTGGAGAACGACGATGCCAACCGGGCTCTCATGGGCTCCAACATGCAGCGCCAGGCTGTTCCTCTCATTCGGGGCGAGGCTCCCATCGTCCGCACCGGCGTTGAGAGAAGAGCCGCCGCCGACTCCGGCGCCGTGGTTCTGGCCAAACGCTCCGGTACCGTCACCTACGTATCCGCCACCGAGATTCGGATTAAGGCCAAAGACGGCACCGTGGACACCTACCGGCTCCTGAACATGCTCCGCTCCAACCAGGCCACCTGTATCACTCAGCGGCCCTTGGTCGACGTGGGCAAGCGTGTGAGAGAAGGTCAGGTCATCGCCGACGGTCCCTGCACCGGCAACGGCGAACTCGCTCTCGGCAAAAACGTTCTGGTTGCTTTCATGCCCTGGAACGGTTACAACTACGAAGACGCTATTCTTCTCAGCAGAAGACTTGTTAAGGACGACGTCTACACTTCCGTTCACATCGAGAAGTACGAGACCGAGGCCAGAGACACCAAGTTGGGTCCCGAGGAGATTACCAGAGACATTCCCAACGTGGGCGAGAACATGCTCAAGGACCTGGACGAGAACGGTATCATCCGCATCGGCGCCAAGGTCGCTCCCGAGGACATCCTTGTGGGTAAAGTTGCCCCCAAGGGTCAGGGCGAGCTCACCGCCGAGGACAAGCTCATCATCGCCATCTTCGGTAAGAAGGCGGAGGAAACCAGAGACGTTTCCCTCCGGGTTCCCCACGGCGAGAGCGGTACCATCGTGGACGTAAAAGTCTTCTCCAGATATAAATATAAATGCGAAAAGTGCGGCAGGATCATCGAGTACGGCAAGAAGCCGGAAGAAGTGGTCTGCGAATGCGGCCATGTGGGTTCCGCCACCCGGGAAATCAGCGACGATCTGCCCTCCGGCGTCAACCGCCTGGTTCGGGTTTACATCGCCCAGAAGCGGAAGATCATGCAGGGCGACAAGATGGCGGGACGCCACGGAAACAAGGGTGTTATTTCCCGCATTCTCCCGGAAGAGGACATGCCCTTCCTGCCGGACGGCACTCCCGTGGATATCGTTCTGAATCCGCTGGGTGTACCTTCGCGAATGAACATCGGTCAGATTCTGGAAACCCATCAGGGATGGGCCGGCAGACATCTGAACTGTATGTTCAAGAACCCCATTTTCGAGGGCGCCACCGAGACGGAAATCCTCGCCGACGTAGCCACCGCCACCTGGAAGCTGCGCATCGACGTGCTCCGCAAGTACCTGAAGGAACTCAACGTTCTCAGCCCCGTTCCCACCGAGGAAGAGGTGGAGGACGTCATCAAAGACATCCTCGCCGAGATTGTGGAGACCGAGGGCGACAAAGTTACGGAAGTGCCTCAGCCCATTATCGACCTCTACAACAAGGTTGTGGCGGACGCCAAGGAATACATCAAGTCCATGGACGCCGCCCAGCTGGAGACTCTGAGTATCGCCCTTAACGGCCCCGAGGCCGTGGCGGATCCGGAAGCCTTCAGAGCGGTTATGGACGAAAACAGCGAAGGCGCCGAGATTGCCGAGTCGGAAGATGAGGAGTTCACTCCCAAGCCTCTGCCCGGTGAAGGCAAGAAGGCTCCCAAGGACTAC
>JAGDDM010000101.1 GCA_017958015.1 Abditibacteriota bacterium
AAGATTACGAAAGAGCTTACGATTCCCACCGTGGGCATCGGCGCCGGTCCCCACTGCGACGGACAGGTTCTGGTTATGCACGACATGCTGGGTCTCTACGACGGTTTCAGACCTTCCTTCGTGAAGCTTTACGCCGATCTTGCTCCCGCGGTTCGGGACGCTTTCGGCAAGTACGCCGAGGAAGTGAAAGGCGGTGAGTTTCCCAAATGAAAGTTTTTAACACGGTAAAAGAGGTTCGGGAAGCGGTGGCCGCGGCGAAAGCCCGGGGCAAATCCGTGGGTTTCGTTCCCACCATGGGCGCGCTCCACGAGGGGCATATGACTCTCGTGCGGACAAGCCGGGCCATGTGCGATTTCACCGTTGTGAGCGTGTTCGTGAACCCCACCCAGTTCGGTCCCACGGAGGATTTCGACAAGTACCCCCGCACCCTCGACGCGGACGCGGAGAAGTGCGAAAAAGAGGGGGTTGACGTCATATTCGCTCCCGCTCCCTCGGAAATGTACCCGGAAGGCTACGACGGCTGGGTCACCGTGGGCGGCGTGACGGAAGTCCTTGAGGGTGAGGCGAGACCCACCCATTTCAGAGGCGTCACCACCGTCTGCACCAAACTTTTCAACATCACCGGGGCCGATAAAGCTTTCTTCGGACGGAAAGATTATCAGCAGCTTTGCGTCATAAAGAAAACGGTACGGGATCTCAACATGAGCGTGGAGATAGTACCGGTTGATATCGTGCGGGATGTTGACGGACTTGCTCTGTCATCCCGGAACAAATATTTGAGCGGCGATGAGCGGAAAGCGGCGCTCTGCCTTTCCCGTTCGCTGAATATCGCCAAAGACATGTACAAAGAGGGGGCGGATCTCGCGGCAATCAAAGAGGCCGTGACGAAGGAGATCGAATCCGAGCCCCTTATGAAGATTGACTATGTGGCGCTCGTTGACGGAGACACCCTTCGGGAAGTCACGGCTGAGTCCGAGGGAGTCGTCCTTCTGCTGGCCGCCTACGCCGGTTCCACGAGACTTATCGACAACACGTTACTGTAAGGAGTAGTTTTGAACAAAATCATCATCGGGGCATTGTGCCTTATATCAATGTCTTCTTTGGGCTTCTGCGACGGCGAACTGAACTTCGACCTGGGCACCGGACCCCTCAAGGCTCCGGGCATGACGAAGAGTGAACCTGTGCTGCGAAAGGCGGTTAAGACCGCTCCCGCCAAGAAGCAGGCTCAGCCCAAAAAGGAAGAAAACAAAACCGTAACGAAAACCGTTCTCGGTCAGGTCGGCGTCGTAAAGAGCAAAGTTGCCAACATATACAAGAATCCTTCCCACACCTCCGGCAAGTACTTCGAGGCTCCTTCCGGTATGCGTCTTGTTGCGGTCAAGGAAAGCGGCAACTGGGTCGGCGTCAGGATGGGCGAAGCCGCCAAGGGTGCCCTGGGCTGGGTTGACAAAAAGAACCTCACTTTCACCGGAGAGCTCGTTACGGAGGTGACGGAAGTCCGGACCCCGCAGCGGAACAACAATGCCCAGGTGTCCAGAGGATACTTCAACGCCAACCGCAACGAAGTCGCTTCCTCCGCCTATTTCGACCTGGCCAGACGCTTCGCCGGCACTCCCTACGTCTACGGCGGCAACTCTCCCGCCACGGGCATGGACTGCTCCGCCTTCGTTAAGCTCGTATCCGCCGAACGGGGCGTGAATCTTCCCCGAACGGCTCGCGAACAGGCAAACGTGGGCCTTACGGTGGATCCCGCCGCGGACGTTTTGCGGCCCGGCGACAGACTCTATTTCAGATATAAGCACAGCTATATCGACCACACCGGCATATATTGCGGCAACGGCTACTTCGTCCACTGCAACGCGGTGAAAAACGGCGTTTCCGTCGATCTCTTGGACACTCCCAAGCATCGCAACGCTTTCGTCATAGCCAAACGGGACGTTAAGTAAACCCCAAGGAGGACCATTTGAGGAAATCGCTCCCCCTTATTTTAATTCTTCTGCTTTCGGCGCCGCTTTTCGCTCAAAACGAAAAAGAGGAACAGCGGCTGGGGGTTTTGGGCGTGGTTACCGCCAAGACCGCCCGCATATACGTTGACAAATCCACGGATTCCGGCGTATATTTCACCGCCTCGGAGAAGAGAAAACTCCTTGTGGTGGAACGGGCCGGGGAGTGGTGCGGAATCCTCATGAAAAACGACTCCCTGGGTTGGATTAAGTCAAAGGATATCGACGTTTCCGCCAAGATTATGGCGGCGGGAGGGAAAGTGAAACCCTTCGTTTCCGCGGAGCTGACGGCTTTGGCGGAGAAGTATAAGGACGTTCCCTACGTCTACGGCGGCACATCCCCGGAAACCGGAATGGATTGCTCCGCCTTCGTGCGGATGATATACGCCGACAGGGGAATAGAACTCCCGAGGTCATCCAGAGACCAGGCCTTGGTGGGGGAGAGCGTCGCTTTCGACGACCTTATGCCCGGCGACAGGGTTTACTTCGCTTTCAGAGGCTCATCGGTTATAAACCACGCCGGAATATACTGCGGAGGTGGGATTTTTCTCCACTGCAGCAACGCCAAATACGGTGTAAAGCTGGACAAAATCACCGACGGTACGTACAAAAACGCCTTCGCCGCCGGTAGGAGAGATATAGCGGCTTCGCGGTAATTGACCGCACAAAAATCCGTTGACTCACCTGATATTGCCGGGCAGCGGTAACGCCAAATACGGTGTAAAACCGGAAAAAATCACCGACGGTACGTACAAAAATGCCTTCGCCGCCGGTAGGAGAGATATAGCGGTTTCGCGGTAATTGACCGCACAAAAATCCGTTGACTCACCTGATATTGCCGGGCAGCAGCAACGCCAAATACGGTATAAAGCCGGAAAAAATCACCGACGGTAC
>JAGDDM010000011.1 GCA_017958015.1 Abditibacteriota bacterium
GATGTCGGTGAGAGCGGCGGAAGCGCCGATTTTCGTTCCCAGAGGCGACACCGTATCGGTGCCGGCGGCGGTGAAACTTTTTACGGTGAGGAGGGTTTCGCCGGTGGGCAGTGTGGATTTTACCGCCTTTATATCCCGTAAAATGTCTCCTCGTTTAACGTTGACGCCGACTCCCCGAAAGCCAAGGGTTCTGTCCCGGTTCTGAAGAAAAAAGGTGTTGTCCAGAAGGGCGTCCGAGTCGGAGGCGGCGATAAGGTCCTCGGAAAGGGCGACGAAAGCGCCGTCTTCCGCGCCCTTGACTTCTTTCGCCGTGACCTCTTCCGCAATGTCGAAGGTCGTTCTGTACCAACCGGCGCCGAGATATCGTATGTCCGCCGGGTAGTACGACGCCAGGGTGTCGTTGGCGTGGACCGCGTCGGAGTAGGTCGCCGGAACCCATGTGTAGGCCGGGTTCGTGGGGTCGGCGCCGCCGCCGGCGAAGTTAGGCGAGTATTCCCAAAGGTGGTTGTCGCCGGTGTAGGCAAGGGTTGCGTCACCTGCGAAAAAAGAAGCCGCGAAGGGCTGTGTGGCGTAGACGTAAAATACGTTGTGTTCATATAGGTTGGCGGTGTAGAGTTGAACCGCGGTGCCGTTGTAGGGTATCTGCTGATTGGGGTAGACCAAGTCTCCCTCGGGCTGGGTGCCGTTCATTGACCAATCTCGGTCGTTGATGTATGCCCACACGTATTGCTTGGCGGTAATCAGGGCTCGAAGGCAGCTCTCCGCGCCCCGGGGAGCGATGAGTTCGTTCGGGGTGAAGATGTATGACCAGTCCGTAACTTCAGGCCCGGGGGCGGCGGTTCGGAGGTTCCGCGTTGCGTCACCGAATACAAGAATGTCGGAAGCTCGGCGGGGGATAATGATATTGCCGTATGTGTGTCCCGTCACCGTCACGAAGTTACCGACCCGCAAAGAGGTGCTCGCGCCGGAGAGGTCCACCGTAACGGTGCCGGAGCCGTCGGTGATGGCGGCGGAGGTGTCGGTTTTCGACATCACCTTGCCCCAGAGCCGCACATACACGTCATTGAGATCGATGCCCTGACTCAGGGCGGCGATTTTCATGGCCATGGGCAACGGGGCTTCGCTTCCGCCGGCGGTGCGGTTTTGAACGGTGAGAAGGGTTTCGCCGGTGGGCAGCGTGGATTTTACGGCGGTTACGTTTTTGAGCACCTCTCCGAATTCGGCGGTGATTCCGGCCATTCGAACGCCCTGGGTTCTGTCCCGGTTTTGGGCGAAGAAGGTGCCGTTTGCGGGAGATGAGGTGGCGATGATGTCCTCCGACAGACTGACCGGAGCGCCGTCCCTGAGGCTTTTCGCTTCCCGGAGGGAGTACTGTCGGGCGGGTTTGATGTTCCACTCGCTCTCGAAGGGCAGCGCTTTGTCGGAGTAGATGTTGAAACTGCCGTGGCTGTAGCCGCTGGGGGTGTACTCCTCCGCGAAGGGGTTGGAGTATATCCGAAGTTCCAGCGCCTCGTTGCCTTCGGCGGTGTAGGTGTTGTCAAACCAATGTCTTGTTCTGTCGTTGCCCTTTATTATGTCGATGACGTAATCTTCCGCCGGAACGCCTTCGCTCGCCCCCGCTTTCCACACGAAAGTTCGGAGGGTTATGTTTGTTTCGTTTCCGACGGCCATGATATCCCCGCTCTCCGCCGCCGCCATAACCGCGCCCAGGGTGTAACCGGAGACGGTGTGGTTTTTGTTGAGCCAGAGGGAGATGAACTTTTCGGAGTCGGCGTCGTTGGGTACGGTCACGATGCCGCTCACAGAGCTTGAGAATCCGCCGGGGGTTGGTATGGGGAGTATTTCCGCGCCGTAGGTTTTGCCGCCGACGGTGTAATAGACGTAGTTTTCATCGTCGGGAGTAAACTCGGAAAAGGAGTGTATTCCCCCGTCGGTGAGAGGGTCGCCCTGGGCCGCGGACAGGCAGATTATCATTATGATTAAGGCGGAAAACAGTCGTTTCATAATACCTTATTATAGCATATCGAGAGGGAATAGGGCAAAGGGAATAGGGAACGGTTTGCGCCCTCGGCAATCCTCAATACAAAAAAGGCTCCCCGAAGGGAGCCCCGCAATCAAAATTTATTCCGTTACGGAAATATCTTCCAGCGTCTTGCCGGCGGTTTCCGGAATCATCTTGCAGCCGAAGTAGAGGGAGAAGAGGCAGATAGCCGTGAACACCCAGAAGAGTCCGGCTTCGGAGCCGATGGATCTGACGGAAGCGCCCTTAATCATGGGCAGGAACTGGTTGACGGTGTAGATAAGCACCCAAAGGAAGGTGGTGGAGCAGGCCGCCGCTTTTCCTCTGAGTCTGGTGGGGAAGAGCTCGCTCATCATCAGCCAAGGGAGAGGACCCAGGGCCAAACCGTGAGGAATGGCGCAGAGGCAGATGGTGACAACGGTCATGGAAACGCCCCAAGCGAAGTGGTAGGAGCAACCGGCGATGGCGGTGAAGATTGCCATCAGGAGGGAACCCCAAATCCAGAGGGTCTTTCTTCCAAGCTTATCAACGGTGAACATGGAGATAATGGTGATAATCGCCATTACGAAGTAGGTCATAGCGAACTGGAGCTGGAGAATAACCGGGGGAACCGGGTTGCCGGTTTTGGCGGAGTCTTCGATGAGAATGGGGATGTAGCCGCCCAGACCTGACCAACCGGTCCAGCTGTTGAAGAAAGCAAGGAGACAGGCGATGAATATGGCGTAGCGGAGAGCCGGGGTAAAGAGTTCCTTTACGCCGCCGGTCTTGCCCGCGTCTTCCGCGAGAGTCTTCTTAATCTCGGCAAGTTCCTTTTCGGCGCCTTCCTCGCCGTTCATGCGGACGAGGACTTCTTTTGCCTCATCGATTCTGCCCTTCTGAGCGAGCCAGCGGGGGCTCTTGGGGAGGAGGAAGAGGAAACCGAAGAAGAATACGAGAATAATCATCTGAGAAGCGAACATCCATCTCCAGGACTCGTTGCCCGCCAGCTTAACGCAAAGGGCGCAGGCCAGAGGAGCGATGGTGGAACCCACAACGATGGTGAGCTGGTACATAACGCCCAGTTTGCCTCTCTGTGCCGGAGGAGCGATTTCCACGATGTACATGGGGGAGGCGATGGAACAGAGACCTACGGCGAGACCGCCAAGCATTCTGAAGATAACGAATACGACGAAAGAAGGAGCCAGCGCGGTGAATATGGCGGAAAGAGCCAAAAGCCCGCAGGCAACCATCATTGTCTTTTCTCTGCCGATGGTATCGCAGAGCCAGGCGCCCAGGAAGGGACCGGGGATACAGCCGAGACAGGCGCATCCGGTGATGAAGCCCAGACCGGCTTCGCTGAGGTTGAATACCTCAACCAAATAGCGGTTGGCGGAAGCGGTGAGAGCCAGGTCGTAGCCGAACAGGAATCCGCCGATGGCGGCGATGAAGGCTACCCAAACGGCGTAGCGGGCGCGTTTTGCCGCGTCCAAAGAAGCGTCACTCATTTTTCTGAGTCCTTTCGTAATCTCCGCGGATTGCCGCGGTGTGATGTTGCCGATACCGAATTATTTCCGGTACCCAATACCATATTACCGGAATGCCGATTATTTTTCAAGCGATATTGTGGGAAAAAACCGACATAAACACATTTCCGCCCTTTCGGACGGTAATGTGTTTTTATTATGCGCTTTTCGGTTTTTCCAAAGGAACAATATCAAGGGTCTTTCCCATTGCCGCCAAGAGTTTAAGCAAGGTGTTCAATTGGGGTACCGTATAGCCTTTTTCCATTCTCGCTATGGAGGACTGGCTGATACC
>JAGDDM010000012.1 GCA_017958015.1 Abditibacteriota bacterium
ACATCCGCAAAGCCGCCCCCAAGGCCATGATTTTCATGGTTGTCCCTCCCAACGGCGTCCACAGAGAAAATATTTCCACCGTTTTGGCAAAGTGCGACGACAGGAACGTCTATATAATAGATACGCCGCGGCTCAATAACCGCATCACCGTGCGGCCGCCTACTCCCACGTCCCTCACCAGCGACGCGGTTCACCCCAACGAGTACGGCCACGCCCTCTTCGGAGCCACGGTGGCGGTGGAAGCCCAGAAGATTATCGACGGCAAATGAAACTCCTCGTAGCAACGGGCAACCAAGGCAAGGCCCGGGAAATCCGGCGGATGCTGGGGGATCTGCCCTATCAAATCGTCACCTTGGCGGACCTGGACAACCCTCCGGAGGTTGAGGAAACCGGCTCCACCTTTTTGGAAAACGCCATGATAAAGGCGGCGGCCTACTCGGAGTTTTCCGGAATGCTCACCCTGGCCGACGATTCGGGTCTTGTGGTGGATGCTCTGGACGGCGCTCCCGGAGTCTACTCCGCCCGATTCGCCCCAACCGACGATGAGCGGATAGAAAAACTCCTGGGAATGTTGGAAGAAGTGCCGGATGAGAAGCGCACCGCCCGATTCGTCTGCGCCATGGCTCTGTCGAACCCCACGGGAGAGATGAACTTCCGGCTGGGTACCGTTGAGGGCGTGATTATCCGGGAAAAACGGGGAGACGGGGGCTTCGGCTACGACCCGGTGTTTTTCGTTCCGGAGGCGGGCAAGACCATGAGCGAAATGACCGCCGAGGAGAAAAACGAAATTTCTCACAGAGCGAGAGCTTTTGCCGAAATCAAAGAAATTCTGTAAATATTTGCGCGATTTGCGTGAATATGATATAATTATCATGCAATAAAAGTCTTACGCAAAGGAGGTGAAAACCATGAAAAGACTTATAGCATTTGTCATCATCATCGCCGCTTTCGCGTCCGTCGCCATGGCGGAATATTACAAGCTGGAAGACGCTTTGATGTATATGGATGCGGGTTATCCCTACGTTACCGGCGTTGACGGCGCTCAGATTAACGCCACCACCGAGAAATACTGGAGCGATGCATCCGGTGACTATGTTTGGGCGTATTCCTTCACTCCCGTGGGTACCATCAACTACACCGCCGGAGACGCCGCCACAAACATGTACTACCTGCTCCTTGACGTTCCGGCTGCCGACTTCGCAAAAGTTGTCAAAATGGACACCTTGGCCGTGAACGCCAACGTCTCCGTAGACGAGAATGTGGACGGCTCAACTTTGATAACGTTTAAAGAACCCGGCAACCTCAACAACGGTTGGTTCCTGATGTCCTTCCATACCGACAGCGGATGGGATACACGCGTGGGAATGACCGCCACGGCTCTCGCCAGCAACAACGGCACCGACTTCGTGTACTTCAACGGAGGCGGTTTGGCCTTCCCCACCGCGGTCCCCGAAGTTCCGGAACCCGGCACTTTTGCCGCTCTGGCTCTCGGTTGCGCAGGTCTTGCGAGCTTCAAACTCCGCAAGAAATAAAAAATATCAAAAAAATTCCCGCTTCGGCGGGATTTTTTTTGTTTTTCGCTTGCATTGTTGACACCGTTGTGATATAATAACGGTGTAGGTATTATAATACCCCTATAATCCAACCGAAAGGAGGTGAAAACATTGAAAAAGCTCATAGCAGTGTTGATTGCCATGATTGCGATTAGCGGCGCCGCTTTCGCAGCGACCATCAAGGTTGATATGAAGCCCGTTCTGTCCAATCCCCATCCGTACGTGCAGGACGCGGGTATTCTCGATATTACCAAGGTAAACATTACCGCGGAAGAGGTACCGGGTATGGATTTGTATCAGTGGACCTACAAGATTACACCGAGAAATCTCCATTACTTCACTAACCCGCTGACACGCCTGACTACCGGTGTTCCGAATACGTTGGCCGATTTCTCCATCGACTTCGGATGCAACGTTCTGAACGTTATAGAAGACGGTTCCCTTACGGCTACCGCCGGTGGGCAGAGTTACACCGCTCTTACCGAGGAGCAGATGCTGATTCTTTCTTTTGATACTCCTCTGTACGAGACAACTCCGCTCATCATTACGTTCCTCAGTAAGTTCGGACTGGATGACGCGCAGACGGCCTACGCCACCGCGCATACGGCTAAGTACTACAATGAGGATGGTTGTTCCATTCTTCTTGAGTCCGATGCCAGATTCGTAGCTCCGTACTCCCCGGATACTCCCGAGGTTCCGGAACCCGCGACGCTCATCGCTCTTGCAACCGGATGCGTCGGTCTTGCCGGCTTCAAGTTTGCAAAGAAGTGACTTATTTACAAACAATGAAAATGCCCGCCCTTCGGGGTGGGCATTTTCATATTTAAATATTCGGCTTCGCCGCGTATTCCCCCGCTTAATTCCCCCAAACAAAAGATTTCCCGAAAAGGGTAATAAATCCTTCTCCCGGCGTATTATAATAGCGAAGATGTTCACTTTTAGTTTACAGGAAAGGAGACACCGTGAATCTTTTTTCTTTCGGCAAAAAAAGTCCCCCCGGGAAGCTTTTCCGAACCGGCAAACGTCCTCTGCCGCCCATGGGGGAAGCGACGAAAACCGGCGGATACGACTGTTATGACCGGGACGCCCTCAACCCTCTCTACGACGAAATGCTCCGGGACCCCCAGGTGGCCGCCTGCGTGGCGGTGAAGAAGTCGTCTCTCCTGTCCGGCGGCTACGACATCTCTCCCGGCGGCGGCTCACCCGAGGACAAAGAAGCGGCGGAGTTCGCCCGGTTCGCCCTCGCCGACATGGAGGGCAGCGTTGTGGGAATGCTCGAAAACGTTCTTGACGCTGTGGTGAAGGGCTGCTCCGTGGCGGAAATAAACTTCAAACTCCTCGAGAGGGGTCCCTACGAGGGATTCTGCTCTCTGAAGTCCGTTAGGAGCAAGGACCCGGCCCGGTTTTCCTTCGTCTTCGACGACCGCGGCAACATAAAGGCCCTGAAAGACGGGGAGGGAAAAGAATATCCCCGGGAGAAGTTTCTCATCTACACAAACATGCCCCGCTACGACTCGCCCTACGGCAGGTCGGATTTGGCGGCGGCGCGGGGGGCATACCGTTCCAAGCGCGCGCTTATGCACTTCATGAACATGTACTTCGAAAAGTACGGTTCGCCCACGGCTAAAGGCACTTACCGACGGTCCCTGCCCGCCGCGTCCCGAGACGAGTTTATGGAGGTACTCAAGAACCTCCAATCCCAAAGCGCCATCGTCATTCCGGAGGACATCAGCCTTGAGCTCATGCAGACTCCCCGGGGCGGCGAGGAAGGTCTGCTTTCGGCCATACGCTTCTACGACAAGCAGATAGCCAAGGCAATCCTTTTCCAGACCCTCATCACCGACGAGGGCGCCAACACCGGCTCCTACGCTCTGGCCAAGGTTCACCTTGAGGTTATGGACAAGACCATGGCGAAACTCCGCAGAGACATGGAGGAGACGGTTATGCGGGAGCAGATTCTGCGGCCCCTGACGGAGATAAACTTCCGCTCCGCCGCCTGCCCCCTGTTCACTCTCAAAAAGGAGGAGGTATCATGAATACAATCGAAAAAGAAGCCAAACTTTTCGAGGCCGGCAAGTATCCGGACAAAAACACGGAAATCACCACCGAGGATTTGGACGCCATCATCGCCAACGCCCACCGTCTGCCTCTGAAAATAGAGCACACGGACACACCCCTTGACGGAGTCCTGGGCACCGTGACGCAACTCTACCGCAAAGGCACTGAGCTCTTCGGAAAGATTCTTTTCA
The DNA here is from genome assembly GCA_017958015.1 of Abditibacteriota bacterium. Classification (GTDB taxonomy): domain Bacteria; phylum Armatimonadota; class UBA5829; order UBA5829; family UBA5829; genus RGIG10368. The sequence goes on from JAGDDM010000012.1 coordinate 3,803, forward strand.
ACGCCCACGCATGGAAGCTCCTTTCCGAAGCGGGCGCGAGAAAGCTCTCCGTGGCCATCACCCCGGACAAGAAGCGCATTACCGAGGTATCTCTGGTCCGATTCCCCAGAGTGGCGGACGCGGCGGTATTCAAAACCGACAGCATTCTTTTCGTGGGAGAGATTCCCGCGAACCCCGAGGCGGACGCCATGGCGGACATTATCGTCTCCATGAAGGCGGACAACAAAATCGCCCGCTACCGCCGGGAGGGAAAAATAACGAAAGCCTCGGAGCCCTTCGCCAGAGCGTTGTTCGAGGAAGCGGGCGCCACGGTGCGCTTTGAGGGCGCCAAGAAAAACCTCGCCCACATTTTCGAGGAGTTCCTGAAAGCCATGCCCGCCGCGGTGAACTTTTCGGAACTCACAACGGATGACCGCGAAGAAGAGACGCCCGAACTGCTGAAGCGCCTGGGCGTAACGGCGGATCAGGTGCGGAAATACAACACATGGGAGGTAAACATATGAGCGCCACAAAACCCTACGATTCCGCGAGAAAAGACGGAATCATCGTCAGTCACAAAATGGCCGCGGAAGCTAAAATCTTCGCCGGCACCATCGTCTGCTTAAACGGATCCGGCTACGCTGTGCCCGGCTCCGACACATCCGGTCTCAAAATGGCGGGAGTGGCATACGAAACCGTCGACAACACAAACGGAGCCGACGGCGGCAAATCCGTCAGAGTCTACACCAAGGGAACCTTCGCCTTTGCCGACTCCGGCGCCGTTCAAAGCGATGTGGGAAAAATCTTCTACATCGCCGACGACAAAACCGTAACCAACGGATCCACCTCCGCCGGCATCGCCGCCGGTGTCTGCGTGGCCAACGAATCCCCCACTCTCACCCGAATCCGCATCGACGGAAAAACAATCTGAAAGGAGTAAACCATGCCCTTAACATCTTCCGACATGCCCGAACTGCTCTCGGGCGGACTTAAAGCCGTGTTCTTCGAGGCCCTGAAAGCCAAAAAAGGCAGTTACGGCAGGATTGCCACCGTGGTGGAGTCCAACTCCGACACCGAACACTACCCCTGGCTGGGCGCCAACCCCGCGGTGAAAGAGTTTCTCGACGAGCGGGCGCCGGCAAGTTATTCCGGCTACGAATACGCCATCAAAAACCGCACTTGGGAAGCCTCCGTGGCGGTGGAAAGAGCCGCCATCGAGGACGACAAACTGGGTCAGATAAAGATTCGCATCTCCCAGCTGGCGGACGAAGCGAGACGCCACCGGGAAAGACTGGTGTTCGAGACTCTGGCCGCCGGTTTCACGGCGAAGTGTCACGACGGTCAGCCCCTTTTCTCCGCGTCCCATCCCGGCGATGGCGGCACCCAGTCCAATCTGGGCACCTCCGCCCTCAGCTACGAGTCCCTTGCCGCCGCCGTCACCGGCATGATGAAAATCAAAGACGACAGGGGCAACATCGCCGGCATCAAACCGGACGTTCTCGTCGTTCCGGCGGATCTCCAGTGGACCGCCATGGAGCTGCTGGAATCGAACTACTATCCCCACGAGGGAACAACCACCGCCCGGGTCTCCGCCAACGCCCTGAAGGGGAAGCTGGACCTCATCGTGTCGCCCTACCTGACGGACACGAACAATTGGTTCCTGCTGGACACTTCCCGCGCGGTAAAACCCATCATTCTCCAGTCCCGGACCCCGGTACAGTTCAACGCCCTTGAGGGCAACTCCGAAACCGGCTTCATGCGGGACACCTACATCTACGGAATCCGGGCCCGCTACAACACCGGTTACGGTCTGTGGCAGTGCGCCTACGGCTCCCACGTATCTTAGGAGGCATCCATGCTTAAAGTAATCAAAAGACTCGCTCTCGCCGCGAAGATTCTCAAAGTCACCGCCATAGGAGGCATAGCGTGGCGGTGACGGTATCGGCGGCGGACGTGAAGCGGAAAGCCATGATAACCGGCGGCGAGCAGGACAGCCGCGTAAACGCCCTCATCGCCGAGTCCCTGCCCGCCATATGCGCCCTCATCGACGAAATGTGGCTTGAATCCGAAAACCCCAACATCATCGCCGCCCTGAACCTGGGGGCGCTGGAGATAATCACCGGGGAACTTCTGGAGGAGCTGAGCCGGGAAGCGGGAGCGTCGGAGGATTTCTCCCTGCCCGGCTTCACTCTGGGAGCGGCGAAGGTCACGGGAGACAAACTCATAACAAGGGGCCGGGAACGGCTGAAGCCCTATCTGGCGAGAATCCCGGACGAGTCCACCCGCTCCCTCATCTCCGAGCCTCAGCATTTCGGTCTCCGGGAGGCGCTCCGTTGAACGTCGCTCCCTACAAAAAGCGGCTGTGGCGGCTTATAGACAAATACGGCGAAACCTTCACGGTGGACGGGGAGACGTCGCCCTCCTACAAGGGCATCTTTCACATTCTTGATTCCACCACGATAAAGATGCTTCTGGACGATTTGGAAGCGCTGTCGGTTCTGAAGCCGGGTCTGAAGCTGTACACAAAGGCGCCGGTGGTGCTGCCTCGGGGCGCGATCGTAACCCGGGGCGGCAAAGACTACAAAGTAAAGAAGGTTTTCACCTACGCGCTGGCGGGGGAGGCGGTGCATAATATCGCCCTGCTCTCGCCGGATGAATGAAAGGAGGCTTTATGGCAAACGTAAGCCCTTTGGATTGGATATGCCTGGCGTTGGGCGTTTTCGGCGCTCTGGCCACATGCCTCTCCCAAAAGGACAGACTTCCCGCCTCGGTGCGGGCCTACTTCTCCGCCGTGTCCGTGACGGAGATTATGGACGCGGTGGAACGGGTGCAGTCGGTGAAGTCCATGACACCCGGCGGCAGACGGGAATACGTGGCGGAATTCATCGCCAAGGTCTGCCTGCAGCGGCTGGGCATCACGGTGCCCCGGAGCATCGCCAATCTCATGACGGAATACGTCTACCGGCTGTGGAAGGAAATCCGCCGATGAGAGTCTGTCTCGACCCGGGCCACGGCGGAAACACGGGAGCGAGGGGAAACGGTCTTATCGAGGACGCCCTGGCTCTCGACTTCGCCCGGCGGATAGGACACCACCTTCGGCTCCGGGGATGGGAAACGGTGATGACGAGGGGAGACGACAGGTTCGTCACCCTCGCCTCCCGGGGCGCGCTGGCGGTTCGGACAAAGTGCGGTTTGTTTCTCTCAATCCACCTTAACGCCGCCGCAAGCCCCTCCGCCCGGGGGTGTGAGTGCTTCGCCGCCGCCGGTGATGAGCGGAGCCTTAAAATCGCCGCCCGCCTCACCGCCGCCCTCTCCTCTATGGGTCTCAAAAATCGGGGAGCCAAATACGACACCCAAAGCGCCCACGGCTCCCTCCGGGTCCTGCGGGACACGTACAAAAACATGCCCGCCCTGCTCCTTGAGATAGGTTTTCTCACAAACAAGGCGGACGCGGAGTTGCTGGGGGATAAGTTTTTTAGGGAGAGGGCGGCTGTGGCGGTGGCGGAAGTGATTTCGCAGAGGGACTAGGGAACAGTCGCGCCTGACGGCGCGTATAAACCGCAAGGGGGACCGGGAAACCGGTCCCTCGTTTTTATTGATATATCGTTATTCCATCGGGAATATTCGTTATTTTATTTCCTGATGCGGAAACGGGATACAAATGTTTCAGATTTCCGAAACTTTCGGGCAAAGACGTAAGCTTGTTTTCACTAAGCCTAAGTGTACGTAAACTGCGAAGTTTTCCGACATTCTCCGGCAGGAAAGTAAGTTTGTTTTTGCTAAGATCGAGTTCGCCCAGATTTTCAAGATTGCCTATGCTGTCAGGCAGAGATTTAAGATTATTATCATACAGGTAAAGAAAATTCAACTTTGTCAGATTTCCGATACTATCCGGTAAAAGCGAGATATTATTATGTCCGATATAGAACCTCTTCAGACTCTCTAAATCTCCGATTGAATCCGGCAAGGAAGTAAGATTATTGAAGTTGAGGTTAAGATTCTCCAGTTTCTTCAGATTCCCGATACTTTCGGGTAAAGATGTAAGATTGCTTTCACTCATACTGAGTTCACATAAACTTGTCAGGCTTCCGACAATTTCGGGCATTGATGTAAACGAACCGCAACCGATATCCAATTTCTCCAACCCTTTGAGGTTATCGAAATTTTCAGGAAGAGACGTGAGTTTGTTGTTAGCGAGAGTAAGCCACTTTAACCCGCTTAAATTACAAATACTACCGGGAAGCGAAGTTAAAT
>JAGDDM010000013.1 GCA_017958015.1 Abditibacteriota bacterium
ATGTATGTCACTGGGGAAAATTCTGCCGCTTGCCGGCAACATTCCTTCCGTAAAGAAAATACTTGAGGCTGTGGGCGCGGGAACGAAAGTTGTTCAGGCGCAGTCCCTTACCGCGTCCGCCAAGCCTTTTTTGATTGCCGCGGCCCTCGAGAAAACCGGAAAAAGCGCCCTCGTCGTCACCGCCGACAGGGACATGGCGGAGGAGATATACGCCGCCTTGCCGGAGTACGACATCCCGGCGGAAAAAATTCACTTTCTCCCCTCTCCCTCCGCCTTCGTGTTCGAGGACGGCAGACCGGACTTCGCCACCGTGGGCGAGCGGCTGAAATCTCTCCGGGCAATACACCTCAACGAGCCCGGCACCGTTGTCATCGCCCCCCTTGAGAGCGCCCTCTGTAAATGCGCCTCGGCGGAGGACATATCTTCCGGCGCGGTGACTCTTGAGGTCGGCGGCGAATGGGACATCGACAAGCTGGCGGAGACCTTCGCCCGCATGGGCTACGCTCCCGCGGACATCGTTGACAGCCCCGGATTCTTCGCCCGCCGCGGAGGACTCATCGACATCTACCCCCTGGGAGAGGACATGCCGGTCCGAATAGACTTTTTCGGCGACGAGATAGACAGCGTCCGCCGCTTCGACGGCTCCACCCAGCGCTCCGTGGAGAAAATAAAGAGCGTCCTCGTTCTCCCCACCGCCGAGTGCGCTCCCACATCCCGGGAACTGAAAAAGATTCTGCCCCGGCTCCGCAAAGAGGCGGAAGCTCTGGCGGAGAGTCTCGAGGGCGACGACCGCCGCCGCTGCGAGGAAGGCGTCATGAAGGACATCGCCGAGGCGGAAACCGGTTCCCTCGACCGAATCGACGTCTATCTGCCCTATTTCCGCTCCGGAACGGTGTTCGATTTCCTCTCCCCGGACACAATGCTCATTCTGGACGAACCGGCCCGGGCCAAGGCTCTGCAGGAGCAGTTCGTGGAGGACTACATCGTCAAAATTCGCTCCCGGGCCGCCCACGGACTGACGCTGCCGGAATCTCCGGAACGCCACGCCGCCTTTGAGGACGCCGCTCTGCCCGCGGCAAAGAGCCATCAGACCCTTATTCTCGCCATGCTCCCCCGCACGGTTGCGGAGATTAACCCGGAGGTGGCGGAGGACTTCAAGGCCTCACCCTCGGAGCAGTTCGCGGGACGGGTGGACGCCTTCGCGGAGCAGCTGCGGACCCGCGCGGAAAACGGCGTCACCACGATTATCGCCTCCAAGCGGGACAAGCGCATTCGGGAGATTCTCACGGAGCAGTCAATATATCCCGCGCAGCTTGAGAGCGCGGAAAAGATTATTCCCGGGGTCTACACCGCCCATTCGGGACTGAAGTCCGGCTTCGTGGTGCCCTCCGGGAAGCTGGCGGTGGTCAGCGACGAGGATATCTTCGGCGCCACAAGAGTCATCCGCCCCCGAAAGGTAAACCGGGAGTCCGTGGCCATATCAAGCGTTTTGGACCTCAAGGAAGGGGATTTGGTGGTCCACATCAACCACGGCATCGGCTACTACCGGGGCATCCACACCAAAAAGCTGGAACTCGGCGGCGTGGAGCGGGAGTATCTGCTTTTGGAGTACGCCGGCGGGGACAAACTCTACGTGCCCAGCGAACAGATTGACAGGGTGCAGAAATACATCGGCGCCGGCGAGGACCACCCGCCGAAGGTCCACAAAATAGGCGGCAGAGAGTGGGCAAAGGCCACAGCCCGGGCCAAGAAGCAGATTGAGGGCATGGCAAAGGAACTGGCGGAGCTGTACGCTTGGCGGCAGGCTCTGGGAGGCTACTGCTGCGGGCCGGACACCCCCTGGCAGCAGGAACTTGAGTCTTCTTTCCCCTTCAACGAAACCCCCGACCAGTTGGCGGTTATAGAAGAAATAAAAAACGACATGCGGTCGCCCCGGGCCATGGACAGACTTGTCTGCGGCGACGTGGGCTACGGCAAAACGGAGGTGGCTCTCCGCACGGCCTTCAAAATGGTTACCGAGGGCAAGCAGGTGGCTCTTCTGGCCCCCACCACGGTACTGGCGCAGCAGCACTACAAGACTTTCACCGAGCGCATGTCCGCTTTCCCCATCCGCATCGCGGTGATGTCCCGGTTCCAATCCCGCAAGGAGTTGGCGGAGACCATAGAGCAGCTGAAATACGGCGCCGTTGACATCGTTATCGGAACCCACCGAATCCTCTCCTCCGACGTGGAGTTCAAGGATTTGGGGCTCCTTATCATCGACGAGGAGCAGCGCTTCGGGGTGCGGCACAAGGAAAAACTGAAACAACTCCGCAAAAACGTGGACGTGCTGACTCTGACCGCCACCCCCATTCCCCGAACTCTCCACATGTCACTCACGGGCATACGGGACCTGAGTATCATCAGCGACCCGCCGGAGGGCAGAATGCCCATAAAGACTTTCGTGCGTGAGGATGACCCGGAGATTATCAGAGACGCCATTATCAACGAACTTGACCGGGGCGGACAGGTATTTTTCCTCCACAACCGGGTGCAGGACATCCACTTCATCGGGGAAAATCTGGCGAAACTTGTACCCTACGCCCGCATCGCCATCGCCCACGGGCAAATGACGGAAGCGGCGCTGGAGCGGACAATGATGGACTTCTACGAGAACAAGTTCGACGTGCTCCTGTGCACCACCATTATCGAGAACGGCCTCGACGTGCCCAACGCCAACACCATAATCATCGACGACGCGGACAAGTTGGGTCTGGCTCAGCTCTACCAGCTTCGGGGCAGAGTGGGCCGCTCCCGCCGCCGGGGCTATGCCTATCTCCTCTTCGACCGCACCAAACCCCTAACGGAGACTGCGGAGCGGCGGCTGGAAACCATTAAAGAGTTCACGGGTCTGGGCAGCGGCTACCGAATCGCCATGCGGGACCTTGAAATCCGGGGCGCGGGGAACCTTCTGGGCCGGGAGCAGAGCGGTCAGATGTCGGAAATCGGCTTCGAGCTCTACTGCAAACTCCTGGAGAACGCCATATCCCAAATTAAAGGCGAGGCGCCGCCGGAGCCGGATTTGCCCCCGGTGGATTTGCCGGTGGACGCCTACATTCCCGGCGAGTACATGCAAAACGAGGCCCACAGAATACTTTTCTACAACAAAATCGCTTCCGCCAAGAAGTACGGCGACGTGCGGGCAATCCAAGAGGAGCTGGAGGACCGCTTCGGCGACCCGCCCAAGCCCGTTTGGAACATGCTGGCGGTTCTGCGTATGCGTATCAAGTGCAAGGAAAACGGCATCGACAACATCGCCCCGGCTCTGGGGCAGATTCGGGTGAAGTTCGCCCAAGGGGTGCGGCTCACTCCGCAAATTTGCAAGGACATTATGCGGGAGCACCGGCACTGCTTCTGCGAGCCGGCGAAACTGTCCATCAACCTCCGCTCAACAAGAATAATCGAGGAGGTGGAGGACATGCTTGACGTGCTTGAAAAGGCCTTCCGCCGGGCGAAAAAGGAATTCGGAGTGGAGTAATGGATATCGAAAAGCGTATAGAAGAACTTAAAGAAGAAATAAACCGGGCCAACTATCTTTACTACGTTAAGGACATGCCCACCATCTCCGACGAGCGGTACGACAAACTCATGCGGGAGCTTGAGAAGTTGGAAGCGGAGAACCCGGAACTCGCCACCGACGACTCCCCCACGAAGCGGGTTGGCAGCGAGGTGCGCTCCGAACTGCCGCCCCATGAGCACAAGTCCCCCATGCTGTCCCTGGCAAACGCCTTTTCCGAGGATGAGCTGCGGGACTTCGACCGGCGGTGCCGCAAACTCCTGGGTCTCGACGAAAAGGAGCCCATAGAGTATATGTGCGAGCCCAAACTCGACGGTCTGGCGGTGTCCTTGGAGTACTCCGGAGGCGTGTTGAGAGCGGGAGCCACCAGAGGCGACGGCAGCGTGGGCGAGGACATCACCCCCAACGTCCGCACCATCCGCACGGTGCCCCTGCGAATCCACCGAGCCGAGGACATAGACGTGCGGGGCGAGGTCATCATCACATACAAAGATTTCGAGACCCTGAACGAGCGGCGGGAAATATCCGGGGAGCCCACCTTCGCCAACTGCCGGAACGCCGCCGCCGGATCCCTGCGTCAACTTGATTCCAAAATAACCGCGGAGCGGAAGCTCACCATGTTCGCCTACGCCGTGGGGGACAAGAACATGTTCCCCAGCCAGAGCGAACTCCTCAAGGCCCTCGCCGATTTGGGTTTCAACGTGAGCCCCCATAATCGGTTGGCGATGGGCATCGACGAGGTTATTAAGTACGTAAACGACTGGGCGGAAACCCGGGAGACCCTTGAGTACGACACCGACGGCATGGTGATAAAGGTAAACGACGCGGCAAGGCAAATTGAGATAGGCGAGTTGAGCCGCTCCCCCCGCTGGGCAATCGCCTACAAATATCCGCCGAAGACAATCGAAACCACGTTGAACGACATCACCGTTCAGGTGGGCAGAACCGGGGTTCTCACTCCCGTGGCGGAGCTTGAGCCGGTGCGGATAGGCGGCGTCACCGTGTCCCGGGCCACACTCCACAACCAGAGCGAAATCACCCGCAAGGACATCCGCGTCGGCGACACCGTGGTTGTCCGCCGGGCCGGTGAGGTTATCCCCGAAGTGGTGGAAGTTGTCACCTCCAAGCGCAAGCCCGACTCCGAGCCCTACAGGATTCCCCACACATGTCCCGTCTGCGGCGCCCCCGCGGAACGTCGGAACGACGAAGCGGTTCTGCGGTGCACCGGCGTGAACTGCCCGGCGAAACTCAAAGAGCGTGTGCGCCACTTCGCGTCCCGGGCGGCCCTGGACATTGAGGGCTTCGGCGCTTCCGTAGCGGAAAAATCCGTGGATTCCGGCCTCGTCGCCACCCTCGTGGACATTTACAACCTGACAACAGACAAGATTTTGACTCTCGATAAAATGGCGGAGAAGTCGGCGGCGAATCTGAAGGCGGCAATAGAGAAATCAAAGTCCGCCCCTCTCCACCGGCTGATTTTCGCCCTGGGAATCCCCAACATCGGGGAGAAAACCGCCCGAATTCTCGCCGAAAAATACCTCTCCATGGACGCTTTGTCGCAGGCTCCGGAGGAGGATTTGGCGGAGATAGACGACGTGGGCCCCGTAACCGCGGAGTCCGTGCGCCGCTTCTTCGATGACCCCAAAACCGCCGAACTCATCGCGGAACTCAAAAAAGCCGGTGTGAACATGACCGCCGAGAAAACCGAGGCCGCCGAGGGATATTTCGCCGGCAAGACCGTGGTTTTCACCGGCTCCATGACGCTGATGACCCGGCAGGAAGCAAAGGAAATCGTGACGAAACAGGGCGGCAAAGCCACCGACAGCGTGTCCAAAAACACGGATTTGGTGGTGGCCGGGGAAAACGCCGGTTCCAAACTGGAAAAAGCGAACAAGTTGGGCGTTAAGGTCATCACCGAGGAGGAATTCGCCGCCCTCTTGGGGGATAAAGAGGATGAACCCGAATCCGACGGTATTCAGGGGACGCTGTTTTGAAGTATCTTAAATGGCTTCCGGCGCTGGCGGTTGCCGGGCTCATATTCTTCTTCTCCTCCCAGCCCAAGTTGGACAAGTTCGATCCCATGGGAGTCCTCACATGGGACAAGGCGGTACACTTTATCGCCTACTTCACGCTGGCGGCGGCGGTGTTTGTCGCCGAGCGTCACAGGGGCAAAGTTTTCGGTATCACCGCCCTCTACGGGCTCACGGACGAGATACATCAAAGTTTCGTGCCGGGGCGCAGCTGCGACTTGCTCGACCTTGCGGCCGACTGCTGCGGCGCGGCGCTGCTTATAATCACAATACACCTATGGAGGCTTACAAATGAGCGAAGAAAAAAAGGAACAAAAGATTCCGGAGCTTAACATCTACAACGAGCTGACGGTTATATCCGCCGCCCTGTCCCAGATGGCCATGTGCCTTATGGGCATACAGCTCATCCCCGGTCAGAAGGAGATGAAGGTGGACATGGAGCAGGCGAAGGTGGCCATCGACGCGGTGGATTTTTTGGTTAAACAGATAGAACCCAAGCTGGCGCCGGAACAAGTGAAGGAGTTTCATCGTATTATAACCGACTTGCAACTCAACTACGCCAAACGGAAATAAACCCGCTTTCCTTGCGTCAATATACCCGACACTACTCGAAAGGAACATGAGACAATGAAAAAGACAATCATCGCGGTTCTCGCCGCACTCACCCTCATCATCGCCTCTTCCGCTCTTCAGGCGGCGGTCACCTCCGCCCAGCTCTTGGAGAAAGTGAAGAAAGCGGAAGCCAAGTTCTCCGACGTTCAGGCCGACATGGTCATGAGCGAGGTGAACAAGAAGAACGTGAAAAACTTCGACACCGGCTACGGCATTCTCCTGAGCCTCACCAAGGCGAAGATGGCCTACAAGAAGCCCGGCATGTTCTACGCCACCGGCCTTCTGGACGGCATCAAGTTCAAATCTATCCAGAACGGCAAGGTCCGCAAGGACTCCGGCGCCGGCATCAACAAAAAGACCAACGTTGCCGACAACCCCGGCAAAGGCACCGACTGTCTGGATCTGGGCTTCCTCTGCTCCTCCCTCTGGACCGACAACAACGTCACCGTCGTCAGTCAGAACGGCAACGTGGCGGAAGTGAAGTTCGTGTCCAAAAAGGAAAAAGCGGGCAGCAAGCGCAAGGAGCTGGTCTGGGTGGACGTCACCAACCTGGCGATTTCCAAAAAGGAACATTACAGCAGCGACGGCACCATGAAGACCCGCGCCACCTTCGCCGAGCACAAGGCCCTTGTCCCCGGACTGCCCATCGGCTCCAAAGCCACAATCTTCGGCAAGAACAACGCCAAACTGGGCGTTATCACCTACACCAATCTCAAGGTGAACAACGGCCTCAAGGCGGAGATGTTCGCGATTAAATAGCGCGCGGCCGCGCCACCGAATAACCGAGCCCCTGCCCCACGGCAAGGGCTCTTTCTTATAACCTGTTATTGCGTCTCCGCCCCGGATGTGGTAAAATTCAGTAGATACTTAGGGCCGATACCCCCGGGGCAGCCGGTCCGAGAAAGGAAAGCAAAATGGCAGACCATTGCGAAGGATGCAGCGGCGAGAACTGCGAAGGTTGCGCGAACGCCGCTCAGCAGATGGAAGAAGAGATGAAAAAAGTCCGCGAGCAGGCGGATATGATTAAGAATGTGATAGTGGTTATGTCCGGCAAGGGCGGCGTCGGCAAGAGCACCGTGGCGGTGAACCTGGCCGTGTCCCTGTCGCTGGCGGGCAAAGACGTGGGTATTCTGGACGTTGACGTCCACGGTCCCTCCGTTCCCAAGCTCCTGAAGATTCAGGACGCGGACATCAAGTCCGACGGCGAGAAGATTATCCCGGCGGAAGTGGGCAACCTTAAGGTCATGTCCGTGGGTCTCGTCACCGCCGACAGAGACGAAGCCATCATCTGGCGGGGTCCGCTTAAGTACAACATCATCAAGCAGTTCATCGGCGACGTGCGCTGGGGCAACCTCGATTACCTCATCATCGACTGCCCGCCCGGCACCGGCGACGAAGTTCTCTCCGTCATACAGCTTCTGGGCACCGTTCGGGGCGCTGTGGTTGTCACCACTCCCCAGGACATCGCCACCTACGACGTGAGAAAGTCCGTCAGCTTCTGCCGCAAACTGAACGTTGAGGTTCTGGGCGTTGTGGAGAACATGAGCGGATTCGTCTGCCCCCACTGCGGCGAAGTCACCGAGATTTTCAAGAGCGGCGGCGGCGAGCAGATGGCAAAGGAAATGGGCGTGAAGTTCCTGGGGAAGATCCCTCTGGACCCGGACATCGCCTCCTCCTCCGACGACGGCACGCCCTACGTGTTCAGATTCACCAAGGCGCCCACGGCGAAGATAATCGAGGAAGTTTTCAAACCCATTAAGGATTTGTAAAAAATCAGGCTCCGAAAGGAGCCTTTTTTTGGGCCGCGGCTTGTTGACACCTATCCGGAAAATAGGCTAAAATGAATTCGGAGGACATACTTATGAAAAAATTATCCCTTATCGTTCTTTTAATCATCGTCTCCGCCGCCGTCTGCGCCACCCCTTGGGAGCGCGGCGGCGAGGTATCCCGCAAAATCGCCGCCCAGGGCATGGTTTTGCTCACAAACAATGGCGCCCTGCCCCTGACGCCCGGCGACAGAGTGGGCATCTACGGCGCCGACCAGCACAACTTTATCTACGGCGGCGGCGGCAGCGCCAACATCGTGGTTCCCTACAAGATTGACATCCCCCAAGGCATGGCGAACCGGGCCGCGGAGGGCAAAATCATCCTTGACCCCGCCCCCACCGCCGCTTTCAAAGAAAGTCCCAAGGCTAAAGTCGCTAAGGGCGCCAACAACACCGCCGTCGTTATCATCTCCCGCCGTTCCCGGGAGGGCATCGACCGCACAGCCGAGCCCGGCGACTGGTTCCTGACCGACGAGGAAAAAGCCACCCTCGCGGAGGTGAAAAAGGCGGGCTTTGACAAGTTTGTGGTGGTCCTGAACGTGGCCGGCGTCATCGACACATCTTGGATCGACGAATACGAGCCGGACGCGGTACTCTTCGCCTCTCTCCCCGGCAACGAGGGCGGCAACGCGGTGGCGGACGTGCTTGTGGGGGATGTGACTCCCTCCGGCAAACTCACGGACAGCTGGGCGTATAACCTAAACGACTACCCGGGCTACGGCTGCGGCTCAATGGAGCGGCTCCTCTACAAAGAGGACATCTACGTGGGCTACCGCTACTTCACAACCTTCAATGTCCCGGTCCGCTTCCCCTTCGGCCACGGACTTTCCTACACCTCCTTCGACGTCAAATCCGAACTCCGCCGGTCCGACGACAACTTCACACTGTCGGCAAAAGTCACCAACACCGGCAGGCGCAAAGGCGCGGAAGTTGTTCAGGTCTACGCTTCCGCTCCCCAAAGCGACGCAGGCAAACCCGCGAAGGTGCTGGTTGGCTTCGGCAAAACGAGAGTTCTGGAGCCCGGCGAGTATCAAACCCTGAACATAACCTTCAACGAGGAGCGCATGGCAAGCGTCATCGACGGCGCCCTGGTTCTGGAGAAAGGAAGATATAAGATCTACGCCGACGACAGCCTCGTCACCACGGTTCTCTACCCCTCGGACAAGATTTTGGAGCGTTACAACGTCGCCCTAACCCCCAAGTCCCTGCCTGAGGTGCTCACTCCCGCCGGTTACAAAGCCCTTGACACATACGACCCCAACGCTCCCTCCGTCTACCGCCCCACAGCCATCCCCATAAACGGTACGGAAGCGACCCTCATCGAGGCGGAGGATTACTATTTGGTTTCCGCCGCCTCCAACCGGGACTCCTACCTCCGCTCCGACGGCAGCCGGGGTGTCTGCGTCTGCCGCAACAACCGCAAAAGCAACCACACGGACTATATGCTTAACGTCCCCAAGGCGGGCCGCTACACCGTGAGCTTCGCCTTCGACAAAACCGACGACGGACTTTTCAACATCCGCGTTCAGCCCTTCGACCGAACAAAGCCCTACGGGGAACCCCAAACAAACTCCGCCGAGGTGAAGGTGGACTTCGACGGCGAACCCTACGATTTCCGCTTCACGGAGCCGGTAACGGTGGAGCTGCCCGCGGGCGAGGTCGATTTTCAGATGTGGATTGACCGCCCCTTAGGAAACTTCGACCGCTTCGTGATTGCTCCCGAGGGGGCGGACATGACCGCCGCCATGGCGCCGCCCAAAACCCGCCGAACGAAAGTCATCGACCACGACAAGCACGTAGACAGGGGCGTCACCTGGGACATGGTGAAAAAGGACGCCTCTCTCACGGCGAAATTCGTTTCCCAACTCTCCGACCGGGAGCTGGCGGCAATCGCCGGCGGTTCCGAATCCGCCCTCACCTTCGGCACCGGCGTTATGGGCAGGGTTGAAAGGCTCGGCGTTCCCGGCATGGAGACCTTCGACGGCGGCGCGGGTGTGCGCCTGGGGAACTCCGGCTACGCCACCGAGGGCAAGGACGACGAAAAGACCACCTGTATGCCCGCTTTCACCCTTCTGGCCTCGAGTTGGGACACCTCCCTCGTCGAGGACTACGCGGACGTCATAAAGAACGAAAAGTCCATCGGCCTCATTCACTTGGCGCCGGGAATCAACATCCACAAGGACCCCCTCTGCGGCCGCAATTTCGAGTATTTTTCCGAGGACCCGCTGCTGACGGGCAAGTTCGCCGCCGCCCTCTGCCGAGCCGGTGAAAAACGTGGCTACATCGCCATGTGCAAACACTTCTTCGCCAACAGCACCGAGCTGAACCGCAACGCCTGCGACTCCTGTCTCACCGACAGAGCCGCCAGGGAAATCTACATGAAAGCCTTCGAAATCGCCGTGAAGGAAGGGGGCTGCAAAGCAATCATGACCTCCTACAACTACGTGAACGGCAGGGAAATCTCCGAGTCCGGATATATCCTGGACGGCATCGTCCGGGGCGAATGGGGCTTTACGGGCTTCTTCTCCACCGACTGGAACAACAACTCCGACAACACAAAGGAAGTCCTGGCCGGCAACAACATAAAAATGTCCCGGGGCAACCCGGAAATGATTCTCGCCGACCTGGAGGCGAAGCGAATCACGAGGGAAAGACTGGAGGAGAACGCCGCCGCGATACTGGGCGTGGTAAGGAGTTTGTAAAAAAAAGCCGCGCGATACGAAACCGCACCGCGCGTTACGAATAGCACCGATTATTTAGACTAATCACATCGGAAAATTGTTCCGTTTTAAAAGCCCCTCTCGCGAGGGGCTGTAAAATATACCTTATGTTATTTTTTGACCACTACGAAAACGTAAGGTATTTTTTAACGCTGTTTGCGCTTGCGGATGGCGAGAGCCGTTCCCGCTCCGCCGAAAGCCAGAGCCAGCAGGGAGGAGGGTTCGGGCACCTCGGTGTCCGGGAAGATAAACTCCACCGTTCCCGCAGTGTTATCGCCGAGCTGATAAGTATGTGTTACTTTTTCCGAGAGATAAAGCACTATCCCACACACCTCAAAATCGGATGTTTGAGGTTTATAATTCATTATATGATTATATCCGAGTTCGTACAAACCATCCCCGTTCCAAGAAGTCTTGTAACGAACACTTTTATTGTCGGTACTCCAAAGGACAATCTGAATATCTTGGTCAGTATACGTCGGTTCTTCTAAAAAACGGGAAGAAAAAACAAGATCCTCAAAACCGGTAATATTGACCGCGAAACTTACGGTATCATTGTAATTAATCATTAACCCGGGAGAGACGGTATTACTATAAAAACCGGCCCAAGGACTCTCTCCGTCAAGCCATATGACGGGATCATATTCCTGACTTCCTTCCCACATTTCGGAAGAAGCGTGAACCGTAAAACCGGTTGGGGCGATGTCATCAATCAAACCTTCGTAAACAATTGGCTTGGCATTATGATTGTTTCGGTATATTCCCCAGTCGCTGATTGTTACTTCGGCAAAGGCCGAAGCGCACATGGCGCAAAGCACGATAAGAAAAACTATAACTTTTTTCATTTTAATTCCCTCCTGTATATTCATGACAGCCGATATCAACTGTAAGACCGATCACACGATTGTTATGCGATATGTCTTTAGACCTTGTAATCGTGAGATTTGTTCCCACATTAACACAGGGCGAGTTGCCCGTAAGCGCGCAAACGTTAATAACTTTCTTCATTTCATACTCCTTTGTAAATACCGAGATTTCGTAGTGGTCATAAAACAACATAAGGTAGATTAAGCGAGTTCAATTGTGGGCGGCACGTCCCCCGCCGAGTCCCGATAACCGGAGATGTCGAGGGTCTGATTCTCCGACACTGCCATATTGCCCACGTACACGGGGGTGGTGTTACTCAAGTTACCGCCGTAGCGGGCAAC
>JAGDDM010000102.1 GCA_017958015.1 Abditibacteriota bacterium
ACCTATGTTTTTACCGAAGCCCTTACGGCGGCGGCAAATATGAACGGTTTGGCGGTAACGGACATTTGGTTCTCCCTCGGAGCCGACAAGTCCATGACCTCCGGCGACTATCTCACCGTTCGGTTCAAAACCGGTGACGATGAAGAACAGCTGGTGCCGGAACCGGCAAGCGTTGCTTACGGAATTACGGGTCTTGTTTCTCTTATGGGAATTAAGAGAAGAATCAAGAAGTAAGTTTATACAAAAAAGTCCGCCTTCGGGCGGCTTTTTTGTTGTTTGGGCGGCAACGGATAAGATGTTGCCCTGCGGGCATGAATCGTCGCTCCGCGACATGAATTGGCCTTACGGCTCATGAATTGCCGATAACTCGGCATGAATCGCGTTCACTTTGTTCACGCGTTGATGTGTTGCCTGCGGCAACGGATTATAGAATTACATTGCGGGGTTGGTTGTATAATCCGTCGGCGGAGCCGACACCTCACCTAATAACCTAATAACCTAACAACCTAATAACCTATTATCACAATACCCCGAATTTCCGGTATAATATGTACAGGTATTATTATGCGGAGCGCCGACAATCAGCGGCTTGACTCGCAGGTTCAGTTCGTGAAGGGGGTTGGTCCCCGATACGCGAAGCTGCTGGCCAAGCTGAACATATACACCATACGGGATTTGCTTTTCCACTTCCCCCGACGGTACGAGGACAGGCGTTCCTTCGCCTCCGTGGGACAGCTCCGGGGCGGGGAACGGGTCACCGTCAAGGGCAGGGTCGCCGACGTTGAGCTTGTGCCCACCAGAAGCCGGATGACAATCCTCAAGGTCTACATCGACGACGGCACCGGCTCCCTCTCCCTCACCTTTTTCAATCAGCCCTGGAACAAGGAAAAGTTCGTGAAGCTCCGGGGCAAGGAAATCATCGCCTACGGAGAGGTGAAGTTGGGCAGGTTCTGTCCGGAAATGCTTTCTCCCGAGTGGGAACTCTGCGGCTCCGGCGAGGACTCCTTCGCCGCCATCGTGCCCATATATCCCGCCACCGAAGGACTCATGGAGACCCGGCTGCGGAAACTTATCCGTGACGCGGTGGAGAGTTGTTCCGGCATGATCGAGGAATATCTGCCGGATTCCGTGCGGAAGCACCGCAAACTCATGGGCCTCCGGGAGGCGGTGGTCGAGATGCACATCCCCACCTCCCAAAAGAAACTTAAAGAGGCCCGGACGCGGCTGGCTTTCGACGAACTTTTCGTGCTCCAAACCGCCTTGGTTCGGCGGAAGATGGAGAACGCCTCACCGGGCAAGGGCAGAGCCTTCAGGGTTCCCGAGGATTTCGACAAGGATTTGAAGGAGCTGTTTCCCTTTGAGCCCACAAACGCCCAGAAGCGGGTTATCGGGGAGATAGTGGGGGACATGACCCGGCCGGAGTGCATGAACCGGCTCATACAGGGTGACGTTGGTTCCGGAAAGACGGCTGTGGCGGCGGCGGCGATGCTGCTGGCGGTCCGCAACGGCGCCCAGGCGGTGCTGATGGCTCCCACGGAAATCCTGGCGGAGCAGCACTATCTGGGGCTTACCGCAATGTTCGAGCGGGTGGACTTCATGAATATCCGCACTGAACTCCTCATCGGCAGCCTCACGGAAAAGCGGAAGCGGGAAGCATACGAGCGCATCGCTTCCGGCGAAGCGGATATCATCATCGGCACCCACGCGGTGATTCAGAAGAACGTGAACTTCAAAGACCCGGGCCTTGTCATCGTTGACGAGCAGCACCGGTTCGGCGTGGCCCAAAGGGGCGAGCTCACCCGCAAGGGGGCGGCGCCGGATGTCATCGTCATGACAGCAACACCCATTCCGCGAACTCTGGTTCTGGCGGTGTACGGCGACCTCGATATCTCCGTCATAGACGAACTGCCTCCGGGCCGGAAGCCCATTCGCACCCACCGAAAGTCCAAGCGGGAGGCCCCCAAGGTCTACGATATTATTCGGGGCTTTCTGGAGAAGGGTTTGCAGGCCTACGTTGTCTGCCCCCTCATTGAGGAGAGCGAGAAAACGGACGTGCGGGCGGCGGTGGAACTCTACGAGTATCTGTCGGACATCGTCTTTTCCGACTACCGGGTGGCGCTTCTCCACGGGCGCATGAAAACCGACGAGAAGGACGCGGTGATGAAGGATTTCCGGGACGGGAAGATAAGCGTTCTCGTCTCCACCACCGTCATCGAGGTGGGGGTGGACGTGCCCAACGCCAACATTATGGTGATTGAGGACGCGGACCGGTTCGGTCTGGCCCAGCTCCACCAGCTCCGGGGCAGAGTGGGCAGAGGCGCGGAGCAGAGTTATTGTATCCTCATCACCGACGCGGAGACGGAGGACGCCCAAAAGAGGGCGGATGTGATGTGCGCCACCTGCGACGGGTTTTTGATTGCCGAGGAAGATTTGAAACTCCGGGGTCCCGGTGAGGTTCTGGGTATGCGCCAGAGCGGCCTCACGGACTTTAAGGTGGCGGATATTTTCACCGACACGGACATTCTCTCCGCCGCAAAGGAGGAGGCTTCCCGGCTTTTGCGGGAGGACCCGAAACTCATAAAAAAAGAACACGCCGGTCTGAAAGCGGCGGTTGCCGCCATGTACAATCCGGATGAGGCGGTGGGAAACTGATTTTTCGCGGACGGCGAAAAAAATTCCGAAAAAATTCGAAAAAGAAAGACCCCACAGGGCGGATAAATCACGCATAAACTGTATTTTTCCGTCAAATCGTGATATAATGTTATAATGAAAGCGGTATATCCGGGCAGTTTCGACCCGATAACAAACGGACACTTGGACATAATAGAGCGGGCCGCCGGTCTCTGCGACGAGCTGGTGGTTTCCGTGGCTGTGAATATCGAAAAGACGCCTCTCTTCAGCGTTCCCGAGCGTGTGGATATGCTGAGGGAAGTCTGCGCCCCCTACAAAAACGTGAAGATAGACCATTTTCACGGTCTTTTGGTTGATTACGTTGAGGGCATCGGCGCCCAGGCCATCGTGAGAGGCCTCCGGGCGGTCTCCGACTTCGACTTCGAGTTTCAGATGGCGTTAATGAATAAGCGCCTCAAACCCGCGGTGGAGACGGTATTCCTGCCCGCCGCGTCGGACAACATGTTCATAAGTTCGAGTTTGCTTAAGGAATTGTCGAAGTTCGACGCCCCCATAAAAGATTTGGTTCCTCCCTCGGTGGAGGAGCGGCTCAAAGCCAAACTGAGAAAAGACAATCGATAATTACAATAACAAAGACGGAGGATATGACATGAGCAAAGACCGCAACAAAAGACCCTCGTTCCTGAACAGAAAAAACGACGAAATCGAACGGGGCGGATATGAGTTCGAAAAGAACTCCGCCTTCGTGCCCAAGGGCGACGGCGAGAGCCTGAACGCCGTTTTCGAAGAAATATACGGCGTTGTGAGCAAAATACCCATCGGCCACTTCTCTTTCGGCGTGAACATCGACGAGGTGAGTTCTTTGCTCTCCAAAGCGAGAGCCCGCCTGCCCGAGGAGATTCGCAAGGCCAAGGAAGTTTTGTCGGATTCCGAGAACATTCTCGGCGCCGCCAAGAGCAACGCGGAAAACACCGTTAATCTGGCCAACGACGAGGCCAAGCGGATACTTGAGGCCGCCGAGGAAGAAGCCGCGGCCCGCGTCTCCGAGACCGCCATTGTGGGCAGAGCCCACGAGGAAGCGGACAGAATCATAGCCGAAGCCGAAAAGGAAGCCCGGGCTCTTAAGGACGGCGCCAGAAATTACGCCATCGACCTTATGGTGAACCTGCGGGAGCAGCTGGACTCCGCCCTGGTTACGGTGAACAACGGCTGCGACAAACTGAACGCGGATTTCAATCTCTTCAGCGAAACCGAAGACGAATATTAATACGATATCAATTTTAAGGAGTAAGATATGCCTAACGTAATGGAAACGGTCTACGCTCGCGCCAAAGCCGCGGCGAAGACAATCATCCTCCCCGAAGCCGACGACGTGAGAACAGTCACCGCCGCCGAAGACATCGTTAAGAAGGGACTTGCCAAAGTCATCCTGGTTAACGACACCGACGCCATCGCCAAAGCCGCCAAAGAGGCGGGAGCCGACATCTCCGGCTGCGAGATTGTGGACCCCAACAAGTCCGACAAGAAGGACGAGTACATCGCCGAATTCACGGAAATGCGCAAACACAAAGGCATGACCGAGGAAAAGGCCGCCAAGATTATCGTGGATCCCCTCCACTGGGGTTGTATGATGGTTCACAAAGGCGAGGCCGACGGTCAGGTCTCCGGCGCCACCCATTCCACCGCCGACACAATCCGGCCGGCTCTCCAGATTATCAAGACCGCCCCGGACTGCAAGCTTGTTTCCGCTTTCTTTGTCATGATCGTCCCTAACTGTGAGTACGGTGCCGACGGCGTGTTTATCTACGCCGACAGCGGACTTAATCCCAACCCCAACGCCGATGAGCTGGCGGAAATAGCCATCCAGAGCGCCACCACCATGGACAAACTTTTGGGCATCGACCCCAAGGTTGCCATGCTCTGCTTCTCCACCATGGGCAGTGCCAAGAACGAACTCGTGGACAAGGTTGCCGAGGCTACCCGTATCGCCAAGGAACGCAG
The DNA here is from genome assembly GCA_017958015.1 of Abditibacteriota bacterium. Lineage (GTDB taxonomy): Bacteria > Armatimonadota > UBA5829 > UBA5829 > UBA5829 > RGIG10368. The sequence continues at coordinate 4,633 of JAGDDM010000102.1, forward strand.
ACCGGACATCTGCCTGGACGGCGAACTTCAGGCGGACGCGGCCCTCGTTGAGGCTATCGGTAAGTCCAAGGCTCCGAACAGCCCCGTGGCCGGCAAAGCCAACGTTCTCATTTTCCCGGACCTCAACGCCGGCAATATCGGTTACAAACTCACCGAGCGCCTTGCCAAGGCCGAGGCTTACGGCCCGGTTCTTCAGGGACTCCGCAAGCCCGTCAACGACCTCTCCAGAGGCTGCAAGGCCAGTGACATCGTCAACGTGGCGGCCATCACCGCGGTACAGGCAACTTATTAAGTACAAGGAAATAAGGAAACACAATGAAAATATTAGTACTTAACAGCGGCAGTTCGTCGCTCAAGTATCAGCTTATCGACTCCGAGAGCGAGCAGGTAATCGCCAAGGGTCTGTGCGAGAGAATCGGCATGGACATGGGCAAGATTAAGTTCGAGACTCAGGCCCACGGCAAGGGCGAGCTCGACATCGCCATGCCGGACCACGACGCCGCCATCTCCGACGTTTTCAACCTCCTCACCGACAGCGAGAAGGGCGCCATATCCGATGTCAGCGAAATCTCCGCCGTGGGTCACAGAGTGGTTCACGGAGGCGAGAAGTTCGCGGACTCCGTGGTTGTTGACGAGAAGATCGCCGACGAGATAGACGAGCTCAGCGACCTGGCTCCCCTCCACAATCCCGCCAACGTTATGGGCATCCGCTCCTGCATGAAGCTCATGCCCGGCGTGCCCCAGGTAGCGGTTTTCGACACCGCTTTCCACGCCACTATGCCCGCCTACGCCTACACCTACGCGCTCCCCTACGAGTATTACAAAAAGTTCGGTGTGCGCCGCTACGGATTCCACGGCACCAGCCACAGATTCGTCACCGGCAAGGCTCTGGACATGCTGAAGGACGCCGGAGTCGATCCCGCTTCTTCCAAGATTGTCACCTGCCACCTGGGCAACGGCTGCTCCATGGCGGCTGTGGCCGGCGGCAAAGTCGTCGACACCTCCATGGGTCTCACTCCCCTTGAGGGTATGGTCATGGGCACCCGCTGCGGCGATATGGACCCGGCCATTATCATGTTCCTGGAGAAGAAGCTGGGCGTCGGCACCAAGGAAATCGACACCATCATGAACAAGAAGAGCGGACTTCTGGGCATCTCCGAAGTCTCCAGCGACATGAGAGACGTTGAGGGCGCCGCCGCGGAAGGCAACGCTCAGGCTCAGCTTGCTCTCGACGTGTTCGTGTACAGAATCAAGAAGTATCTGGGCGCCTATGCCGCCGCCATGGGCGGACTGGACGCCATCGTTTTCACCGGCGGAATCGGCGAGAACGACAAGAACGCCAGAGCGGCCATCTGCAAGGGCATGGGCTTCTTGGGTATCGACCTGGACGAGGACAAGAACAAGTCCATGAGAGGCCCCGCCGACATCAGCAAGGACGGCAGCGGCGTGAGAATTCTGTTGGTGCCCACCAACGAAGAACTTATGATTGCCAGAGAGACAGCCGCTTTGGTATAAACAGAGTTTCGGGGGTTAGGAATCGGCGGATGCGTCCGGCAACCTAACTCCCGATCTCCGCGTACCACTTGACAAACACCCCGCATTTGATGTATCATTTATACTTGTGTTGTGTCGTTTGAAATTTCGACGCGATATGAGTATAAAAAAGCGGGAGAGGTTTTATGAAACTGGATTTATCGGAGATCGTTTCCGAGGTCGGAAAACGGTTGACGTACGAGTTTAAGGAGCCTCCCCTCGAGGATTTGGGCGATGATATAGCCTGCGTCGGCGACGTTTGCGGAAAGATAACTTTTTCCAATGCCGCCGCGGCGTTAATATTGCGCGGGAAAGCGAAGGCGACGGTGGAGCTCACGTGCTCCAGATGCCTCTCTCCCTATCGGGAAACCTTCGATATAGATATTTCGGAGGAGATTCCCCTGGCGGAGCACGCCCCCGACGGCGCCGAACGGGACTTTGAGGAACTGCCGGAGGACGAAAAGGAGCCGCTGTTCGCGGACAACGTTTTCGACCTGACGGAGTTTCTGCGGCAGGCCGTGCTTGTGAGCGTGCCCATGCAAACCATATGCTCGCCGGACTGCAAGGGTCTTTGTTCCGGCTGCGGATGCAACCTCAACGAAACAACATGTAAGTGTCAAAAGGATTTTTCCCAAAATCCCTTCGCGGAATTGAAATCGCTTTTGCAAGATAACGACGGCGAATAAGCCGAAAAGGAGTACCCAAAATGCCTTTACCGAAAAGACGTCACTCTAATCAGAGAACACGTTTGCGCAGAACTCACTATAAGCTCGTGAAGAGAGCGGTTGGCGTCTGCCCGCGCTGCCACGCGCCGGCACAGCCTCATCACGCTTGTCCTTCCTGCGGCTACTACAAGGGCCGCCAGGTTCTCAAGATCGACGACAAGCAGAGCGCCGAATAAGGTTTCCGACTCAGAGGTTACCGCTAAATGCTTATAGCCGTTGACGCGATGGGGGGCGATTACGCTCCCGCCGAAATCGTTAAGGGCGCCATTATGGGAAGCCGCCTGTGGAACGTGGATATCGTTCTCGTGGGCGACGAAAAGGCCATTCAGGCCAATCTTCCCGCCTCTTACGATAAATCGCGGATTAAAATCAAACACGCGAGTGAGGTTATCGCCATGGGCGACCACGTTGATGCCGTGCGCACCAAACGTGACGCGTCTTTGGTTGTCGCCGCGTCCATGGTTAAATCCGGCGAAGCGGACGCCGTAATCAGTCTCGGTAACACGGCCGCGGCAATGGCCGCCGGCACCCTTTGCGTAGGCAGAATCCGGGGCATAATGCGTCCCGCCATCACCCTTTTGCTTCCCACCGGGAAGGGAGTCACCGTCTTTCTGGACGTGGGCGCCGTGGCGGACTGCACTCCGGGAATTATGTGTCAATTCGCCCTTATGGGTAAGGTCTATTCCGAGACGGTTCTCGGAACGAAGAGCCCCAGAGTGGGCCTTCTGTCCATAGGCGAGGAGGCAAGCAAAGGTAACGAAGTCACCAAGGCCACCCATGAGATTTTGGTTCACACCGAGAACCTCAATTTCATCGGCAACGTGGAGGGCCGCAACCTCTTCGACGGAACCGCCGACATCATCGTGGCGGACGGTTTCGTGGGGAACGTGGCTCTGAAGGTCGCCGAGGGAGTCATGGAGCATATGAAGAGTCTTCTCAAGGAAGACCTGGGGAACCACCCCCTGTCATACGTTCCCATGTTCATGCTTTCGCCCCTGCTGAAGCGAATCAAGAAAAAGTTCGATTACAGCGAGTACGGCGGAGCGCCTCTCCTGGGTCTTAACGGTGTGTTCATTGTGGGACACGGTCGTTCCAACGCCCACGCCGTATCCAACGCGGTGAAAGCGGCCAAGCGGGCCGTTGAGGGCAACGTGGTGGAGGCCATCAGGGACGCGGTGTCCAGACAGTAAGGATAATCTAAAGATGTCATCTAAAATTCGAGCGGGTCTTATCGGAGTGGGAGCCGCCGTACCGGAAAAGATACTTACCAACGCCGATTTGGAAAAAATGGTGGATACCAACGACGAGTGGATTACCACCCGCACCGGTATCAAGCAGCGGCACATAGCCGCCCCCGGCGAAGCCGCTTCCGACTACGCCATCAAAGCGGGCAAAATCGCCATGGAACGGGCGGGAATCACCGCGGAAGATTTGGATTTAATCATAATCGCCACGATCACCGCCGACTCTCCCCTGCCGGCCTGCGCTTCAATAGTTCAGGACAAGCTGGGCGCCACCCACGCCGCCGCCTTCGACCTTCAGGCCGGATGCACCGGTTGGGTCTACGCGCTTTCCGTGGCTCGGAACTTCGTCGAGAACGGAGCCGCCAAGAACGTGCTGGCCGTGGGCGTGGACTTGCTTTCCACCATCACAAACTGGACCGACAGAACAACCTGCGTCCTCTTCGGCGACGGCGCCGGAGCCGGTATCGTTTCCGCCATGAAAGACGACGAATACGGATTTTACGATTTCGTCCTGGGCAGCGACGGCAGCGGAGCCCCCGCCCTCAGCATCGAGGCCGGCGGCAGCAGAGTTCCCATTACCCACGAGGCCTTGGACGAGCACAGAAACAAGGTCGTCATGAACGGCAGAGAAGTTTTCAAGTTTGCCGTTAAGGTTCAGGGCGACGCCGCGGAGCTCATATTGAACAGAGCGGGTCTTTCCATGGAGGACGTGGATTTGGTGGTTCCCCATCAGGCCAACGTGCGAATTATCGAGTCCGCCGTGAAGAGACTGGGCATACCGGAAGAAAAATTTTACGTGAATATCCCCCGTTACGGCAACACCTCCGCCGCCTCCATTCCCATCGCTTTGAACGAAGCGGTTGAGGCGGGCAGAGTCAAGAAGGGCGACAACATCCTTCTTGTGGGATTCGGAGCCGGCCTTACCTGGGGCGCCGGAGTTATGAAATGGGCGTATTAGACCTCACGAAGAAGAACGCCTTCGTGTTCCCGGGACAGGGCGCCCAGGGCGCGGGAATGGGCAAGGACCTGGCGGACAACTTCCCGGCGGCGAAAGAAATCTTCGAAAAGGCCGACGAGATTTTGGGATTTTCCCTTTCCGATTTGTGTTTCAACGGCCCCGACGCCGATCTCAACATTACGGTGAACACCCAGCCGGCGCTGTACGTCACCTCCGCCGCCGCCTGGAAAGCCGCGGATTCCATGGGAATCAAGGCGGTATGCGCCGCCGGACACAGCGTGGGCGAGTATGTGGCTCTCTGCGCCGCGGGAGCCTTCACCTTTGAAGAGGGACTGCGGCTCATCCGCAAGCGGGCGGAGTTTATGAACAAGTACGCCGAGCTGCGGCCCGGTTCCATGGCCGCAGTGCTGGGTCTCGCTCCCGAAAAGGTGGCGGAAATAGCCGCCGAAGCGAGCGTTGCGGGCATAGTTACCGCCGCCAACTTCAACAGTCCCATTCAGACGGTTATATCCGGCGAGAAGGACGCGGTTGCGAAGGCCTGCGAACTTGCCAAGGCCGCGGGCGCCAGACGTGCGCTGCCGCTTAAGGTGAGCGGAGGATTCCATTCCGCCCTCATGGCCGGCGCCGCCGAGGAAATGGCCGCGGTTGTGGCCGAAGCCGA
>JAGDDM010000103.1 GCA_017958015.1 Abditibacteriota bacterium
CCGAGGAGAATTACAAAAAGTGCCTCGCCGCCGGAACGCCTCCCCAAGACGCCGTGGCGCCCATTAACGTGAGTCTGGACTTCAAGGTTACGAAGATTAAACCGAGAGTTCTGGGCATCAAGGGCACCCTCAACGTGATTCCTTCCTCCGAGTATAAGGGTCTCGCGTCCGAATGCTTCACACGCTGGTACGGCGACAACGTTGAGCGGGCCAACGCGGACAACAAGAAACTTTGGCGGGACGGCAGCAGAGTTATGTGGAAGCTGGAAGACGCCGACAGAGAAGGTCTTGTTATTCAGGATACCTTCAACTGGCAGGTGGACGACACCCAGACTCTGCAGTGGCACAGCTTCTACGTAACCGGCGGCACCTTCTCCGACAAGATTGACATGAGCTACCCGGACGATATAGAAATGTATCCTCTGAAAGCCAAACGGTATAAACTTACTCTCTGGTACAGCGTCCACGATTACAGCTCCCCGGACTACGTTCAGGACAGAATCGGCTGGACCGGCGACTGCGTCACTTCCTCCCAGCTCGATAAGACCATGGAGCCCGGCTTCGCGGTTGTGAAAAAGGTTGTGTACCTGGACAGAAGCGACATATTGTAAAATCCGGCGGATGGGGCGCGGTCCGACACCGCAGCCCCCGAAATCGAACAAAAAAATCGCGCGAAAAGCGCGATTTTTTTGCAACAAAACGCCTTTTGTGGTAAAATATAATCGCAATAATGCTTAAAAAAGGAGATACAGTCCAATGATTGAAGAAGTCTACGCGCGCGAGATACTCGATTCCCGCGGCAACCCCACCGTTGAGGTGGAAGTGACCACCGATGAGGGAATAGTCGGCAGAGCCGCCGTTCCTTCCGGCGCGTCCACCGGCGCCCACGAAGCCGTTGAGCTTCGGGACGGCGATCCCGACCGCTATCTGGGCAAGGGCGTACAGCAGGCCGTTGCCAACGTCAACGAAATCATCGCCCCCGAGCTTGAGGGCTTTGACGAGGCCGATCAGGTCATCATCGACGAGACCATGATCGAGCTTGACGGTACCGACAACAAGGGCAAGTTCGGCGCCAACGCCGTTTTGGGCGTCAGCCTCGCGGCCGCCAGAGCCGCCGCCGAATCCTTCGGCATGCCTCTCTACCGCTATCTGGGCGGTGTGAACGCCAAGGATCTCCCGGTTCCCATGATGAACATTTTGAACGGCGGCAAGCATGCCGACAACACCGTTGACATTCAGGAGTTCATGATTATGCCCACCGGCGCCTGCTGCTGGGTTGACGCTCTGCGCATGTGCGGCGAAGTATATCACAACCTGAAGAAGGTTCTCAAGGCCAAGGGTCTTTCCACGGCTATCGGCGACGAGGGCGGTTTCGCTCCCGACCTCAAGACCTCCGAGGAAACCATTCAGCTCATCTGCGACGCCATTTCCGAAGCCGGCTACGTTCCCGGCGAGGATTTCCACATCGCTCTCGACTGCGCCGCCACCGAAATGTACAAGGAAGACGGCAAGTACCACTTCGAGGGTGAGGGCGTTGTCCGCACCTCCGACGAAATGATCGACTACTGGGTAAACCTCTGCGACAAGTTCCCGATTATTTCCATCGAGGACGGTATGAGCGAAGACGACTGGGACGGCTGGGTTAAGCTCACCGAGACCCTGGGCGACAGAGTTCAGCTTGTGGGCGACGACCTCTTCGTCACCAACACCGAGAGACTGGCCAAGGGCATCGCTCTGGGCGCCGCCAACGCCATTCTCATCAAGGTCAACCAGATAGGTTCCCTCACCGAGACTCTGGACGCCATCGAAATGGCCAAGAGAGCCGGCTGGACCGCCATCGTGTCCCACCGCTCCGGTGAAACCGAAGACACCTTCATCGCCGACCTGGTGGTCGCCACCAACGCCGGACAGATTAAGACCGGCGCTCCCGCCAGAAGCGAGAGAGTGGCCAAGTACAACCAGCTCATCAGAATCGAAGAAGAGCTGGGCGACGCCGCCAGATATCCCGGCCTCGAAGCCTTCTACAACCTGGACCTCGGTTGCGAGTGCGACGGTTGTTGCGAGTGCTGCGGCGAGAGCTGCGAATAAGCGTACAAAATCAAAGGCTCCCCGAGGGGAGCCTTTTTTTTGCGACGAAATCGATGTCCGCGTATAAAAAATCCCGCCGCCGCGAGGCAAGCGGGATTGGGTTTTATTCGTTTATTCAATAACCTTAATATTGTCGGCAATGATTACGGCTTTGCCGCCGATGTAGTCTATGGACACGGCGCCGGTGACGACCACCTGTTTGCCGATGGCGGGAAGTTCGGAGGGTTTGTAGACTTTGATTCCGCCGGCGGTGCCGTCGTCGATTATTATGTATTCGTCGCCGTAGCCGTAGTCATCGTAACCTGTTTCGATGACTTTGCCGGTGGTGCGGACGTAGAGGCCGACGTTGTTGAGTCCTTCACTGCCGGTGGTACCTATCTGGTTGCCGAATTTGCCGCCCCCCAATTTTTTGTTGGCCATATATTTGGGTCCGGCTTTCGTGTTCGGGTCGGAAGTTGTGTAGGATTCGCTGTAAACCACGCATTCGCCGTTTTCCTCAACGCTCATGGTGCCCTTAACGGTGATTTTGCCGGAGGCGTTGCCGTGGTGGCCGGCTATGCCGTAGACCTTGATGCCCCAAATGTTGTCCGGGGAGTTCACGTAGGCGCACCAGTTTTCTTCATCCACAACGGTCACGACCACGTCCTTCAGAATTACCGCTTGGTCGATCTCCGCGTTTACGGGGTTCACCGGGTCCGGAGTGAGTCTCTGGGTGGGGAACTGCCGCTCCGCCTCATCCTCGGTGAGGGCGTGCCGGAGCTCCGACATGGGCAGATGGTTGCAACCGAGGTCAAGGCGGTAGAATGTGCCTATCTTTTCCGGGTCAATCTGCGGGAACGAGGTGAGCTCGTTGAAATAGAGACCGAGGTAGCTCAGAGCAGGCATATCTTTTATTTCGTCCGGAACGGAAGTGATGTAGTTATAATCCAGTGTCAGGGAAGTGAGATTTTCCAGACGGGTGACGCCCTTGGGGAAAGTCGTCAGGTTGTTGGAACCCAGATGGAGCTCCGTGAGGTTGTAGAGGCTCCCCAGATCCGGAAGAGTGGTGAGGTTGTTGGTGTCGATGTTCAGGTATTTGAGGCTTACGCAAGCGGCAAGGTTACTCGGCACGGAGCTGAGTTTGTTGCCGCCCAGATAAAGACCCTCAAGGTGCTGGAACTCGCTGAGATTATTCGGTAAAGAAGATATGCCGCACTGCCAGCAAAGAAGCATTTCCAGATTCGTGAGGTAAGTTATGCTCTCCGGAATGGAGGTAATGCCCGGGTTGTTGGAAAGCTCAAGATACTCCAATGCGCTGAGGGCGCATACCTGAGTGGGGAAGGATGTGAAAGAGTTCCGAGCGAGGTAGAGACCTTTCAATTTGTACAGATTCGAGATGCCGGGAAGCGAGGAGATGTTGTTCCAACTCAGGTTAAGGGACTCGAGATTTACGAGATTTCCGATGCTCGCCGGCACGGATGTGAGGTTGTTGAACTGCAAATCCAGATATTTGAGAGAGTGGAGGGAAAAGACGAAACTCGGTATCTCGGTCAGCTCATTGCCGCTGATATCGAGGGATTTGAGATAGCTGAGGCTGCCGAGAAAACTCGGGTAGTTCGTTATGCCCGTGTAGCTGAAGCTCAAACTTTCCAGATAGGGGAGTCTTTGAATCGCCGAGGGGACTTCCGTGACGCTGTAAAGGTTGAGCTCTTTCACGTGGGCGGAACTGCCTCCCGCGTCGTCCGGGGTGCCCCAGCCGGCGGCTTCGTAGATCTCGCACAACGCGGCGTATTCCGAGGGAACGTAAGCGAAGGCCGCGCCGCAGGCGAAGATGAGAATGAGAGCGAAAAGTAGTTTTTTCATGATTAGTCCTTTCCTTAAAGGGAGATTTGGATTACGTTCTTATTATACCATACGGCACCGTGGGCTTGTCAACTTGCCAAATTGCCCGAAAAGTATTATAATATAGGCGTTTAATTATAGATGTGAGCCGGTCGCGAATCGGTTCGGAAAGGCGTGTGTGATTATGGCCATAGTTATGAATATGCCCCGTCTCGGCGAGAC
>JAGDDM010000104.1 GCA_017958015.1 Abditibacteriota bacterium
CGGCGCCTTTCCGGTTTCCCGGGACGGCAGGAAATATTAATTTGACATTATGATTAGACTCTTATACAATTAAATCGGTAAACATTTTTGTCCGAAAAAGGAGAACCGGTATGAAAAAATTATTCTTCGTTCTCGTTCTTTCCGCTCTGTGCGCGTCGTCTTTCGCTACGGAGTACTACGTGAACTTCGGCAAAGGCAACGACAGCAACAACGGCACATCCGAGACAACGCCTTTCAAAACTTTCGACAAGGTTGACGGTCTGAATCTGCAAGGCGGCGACATCATCAACGTCTGCGGCTACGGCGAAGCTTTTCTTACGTACAAGTCCGGCTCCGAGGGAAATCCCATTACGATAAGACCCTACGAGAGCGCCTACGGCGGCGTTACATACAAAGGCTGCACGTTAAACGCCTCCGATAACTACGCCGTTACGCTGACGGGATGCTCCTACATCACGGTGGACGGCGCCCGAAAAAGCGACGGGGCCGTGGGCTACATCGAGTTCCGCCAGCCGGTCCGAATCGGCGCATTTTTGGCCACCTGCGACCACTGCGTGTTCAAAAACCTCTACATACACGATTTGAGCTCAACCGGCGACGCCGACAGCGCCGCTTTCCGGGAATCGAACTCCCACCACAACACTTTTGTCCGCAATTTCGTTAAGAGCATCACGGCGGGCCGATACAGCGCCGCTTTCATCTCCGAGTTCAACACCGCCGACAGAAGTTCCGTTTTCGCCTACAACACCGTTGTTGACGTGGGCAACGTCACCCGGTCGGAATACGGCACCGTGACGGCGAGCAACAATATCTGTTACAACATCCGGGGCAACACCGGAAGTACCGCCGTATTCGCGGGGTCAACTTACACCGACAACAATCTCTGCTGCGGCTATCAAAGCAAATACGACAGCTCCGTCACCGGACGGGGGGATATATGGGATCGGGATCCCCTGCTTCAGACGGACAATTTTTACTATCTGACGGAATCCTCTCCCGCCGTTGACGCGGGCAACGACACCGATATTCTCACCGCAAACGGCCTTACTTACAACTACGGCGCTCCGGATTTGGGCTGCTACGAAAGCGACTATTCCGTTTACTGCTACATAAGCGGCACCGTCACCGACCACGCGTTCGCAAATGTACAGCCGGGCATCACGGTGACGATCGGCAACGAGACCGCCGTCACCGACAGCGACGGAAAATACGAAATCGTCATCGCAAAAGCGCCTTCCTACAGCGTTACCGCCACCGGCGGCGAGTATCCCTATTCCGGTACCGTCAACGCCTCCGAAACGGTTGTTACAAGGAACATTGTTATACCGAACTGCTGCAGCGTTACCGGCAGGATTACTTCCGCCTATGACGGAACCCCCGTCTCCGGATGTCTTGTTTACGTCGGCTACAACGCCGCGGGCAGCAATTCCGACGGAATATACAGAGTCACCAGAAGGAGAGAGGACGCGACCTATCCGGTCACCGTCAGCTCGGGCGGGTTTTTATACTCCTTCGGCGAAGTCAACGTTTCCGGCGTGAGCGTCGCCATGGACATGGTTCTCCCGGATATATTCGTCATCAGCGGCACCGTCACATCAACATTCACCGGCGGTCCCTTGGCGGGAGCCGCGGTGACGGTGGGCGACATCACCTATACCACCGGCTCCGACGGGAAATACGAAATCACTCTTAGGAGAGAGTACTCCTACAATTTCAGGGTGGTGGCGGAGGGAGGACTTAAATACTCCGAAACCCTCAACGTTCCCACGACAATCACGGAGCTTACCAAGGACGTAACCCTTTCGGACGTCTGCAAAGTGTACGGCTATGTCGTATCCGACGCGGACGAAGCCCCCGTTGAGGGCGCCGTCGTTGCCGTGGACGATGTTACGACAACCACCGACGCCGACGGTTATTTCGAGATGAATGTACAGAGTCTCGGCACCCGCGACTTTACCGTCGCCGCCGAGGGGTATTTAACTTATCACGGTACCGTTAAAACCAACCAAAGCAGCTGTTACAAAGGAGTAACCCTTAATCACGGCTGCCTTGTGACGGGCGTCGTTACCTCCGCCGAGGATGGGGAACCGGTTGTCGGAGCCGCGGTGTCCTTGGGCGAAACAGAGTCGGTCACCGACAAGTTCGGCGGTTTCGAAGCGGAAGTGCCGAACTCGGACTCCGTGGCCGTTACCGTCGCCGCCGAAGGTTACTGTTCCTACAGCGGCACCGTTGACGCTTCCGGAGCGACGGCCTCGGTGAATATAACTCTCGATGTAAACCCCAACTGCGTTATAAGCGGCACCATCATAGACTTCTTTAGCGGAGATAACATGGTATTCTTACCGGTTACGGTTAAAATCGGAGGCACTAAAGCGAACATCGACAATACCGGCAAATACACTCTGACTTTACCGAAAGCGCCGTCTTACGTCATTACCGCTTCGGCATCGAATGGTCCGGGGACTCCTCATTATTACCCGTATAACGGCACCGTGGCGGCGGACAGAGACGCGGTTACGAAAGATATCTTTTTGAACAAATCCGACAAACAATACTGCTTTGTGGAAGGTACGGTCGTATCCGTCCAAGGAACTCCCTTGGAAGGAGTTAAAGTCACCGAAGGCAACACCGCTAAGTATTGTTATACGGATTCCGGGGGTTGGTACGGCATGACGGTACCGCGGGGCGAAACCGTTCCGATTAGCGTCAATTACGAAGCCGGCGGCTATTCCGGCGTCGGAAAAGATGTCAATACTTTTGAGGAGCATATTATCGAAAACTTTACTCTTAGGAACAGCATTTTTGAATACTGTCTTGCGAGCGGTACGGTTGCATCCCCGGAGGGAAATCCGGTGGCTGGGGCGGCGGTTGTAATCGAAGTGGGTTTCGACACTTACGAAGCTTCCGCCGACTCGGACGGTCGTTACGAAATTAACCTGCCGAGAGGAGCCGTCGGCGCAATTCACGTTACCGCCCAAGGCTACGCGACCTACAACGGCACCCTTAACGCTTTCGGCGAGTCGGTTGTGAAGAACATAATTCTCGGCGGAAGGGAAATCGACAGCGCAGGGGAGCTGAAGAACGCGGAGGTCGGCGATATCGTGAACGTCGATTTCAAAGCCGAGGCTCTCAACAACAGCGGCGACTTCGACGACAACTCCGTCTACATCAAATCCGGCCTCTTTGAGGGCTACAAAGTGATTGTCCCCGCCGGCGTCACGGTAGCAAAGGGCGATACATTTACCTTCGAAGGTTCCGTTAAGTTCGACGGCGAGGGCAAGTACGCGGAGGCGGTCTCCGTCACGAAGGCGTCCTCCGGCGGATCCGTGAGAGCGCTGGGCATGATAAACGCCATGCTTGAGAGCAATACTCCCGTCCGGGTTTGGGGCAGAGTCGCGTCCGCCGACAACGGCAGCTATGTCATAAACAACGGTTTCGAAAACATCACCGTCTTTGCGGAAAAGACGCAAATGCCCAACGTGGGCGCTTTCGTCATCGTCACCGGTATCGCCGCGCCGAACGGTGTGAGGGCCATTGAAGTTCTGTGATCTTCGACATTAAGTAAGTTGAGGGCTCCTTTCGGGGCCCTCTTTTGATATGTTTAGGGGCCAGGTGCCTGGGGTCAGGGGTCAGGGAATGTGTCGGCAAAGCCGACGGATTCTACCAACCCACATTGCGGTGTCGGTTTTATAATCCGTTCGCGAAGCGAACACCTGTCAACTAATCACTAACCACTAATCACTAATCACTCGGCATAACGATTTCCGCCGCTAAAACCTAACCCCTAACCCCTCATATTGAATTTTGCTCCGATTAATGATAAAATTAAATCATACGGCCCGCCGTAAATACAGAGTTCGGAAGAAACAAAATGAAAATCGCGAGGTTGGCGGTTGTTGCCGTCGTATTAATGACTATGAGTACACAGTTCGCAAGCGCGAAAAAAGACATTACCGCGAACGCGAAAAAGGACATCACCCAGTATAAACTTGCCAACGGTCTCACCGTCATTCTGAAGGAGTCCCACGCGGCTCCGGTTTTCTCCGCCCAGGTTTGGTTCGGAGTAGGCTCCAGAAACGAAGTGCCCGGCATAACCGGCACTTCCCACCTTTTGGAGCATATGCTCTTCAACACCAGCGAGAACTACAAAAAGGGCGAGATTTCCAACATGGTGAGATACAGAGGCGGCATCGAGAACGCCGCCACCGGCAACGATTATACCTACTATTGGCAGCTCCTCTCTTCCATGAACGACAATCTGGAGTTCTCGATAATGACTCTGGCGGAGAGAGTGGGCAGAGGCCTCATTCTCCCCGACGAGCTGGAAAACGAGAAAACGGTGGTGATTTCCGAAATGAAGGGCAGAGACAACAGTTCGAGCTCTCTTCTTTACGACGCCCTTTTCGGCGAGGCCTACAAGGTCCATACCTACGGCACGCGAATCGTGGGCAGCGAGGAGGATGTGCGGGGAGTTACCCGCGAACGGGTTTTGGAGTACTATCACTCCAATTACGGTCCCGCCAACGCCGCGCTGGTGATTGTGGGCGACTTCGACACGAAAGAGGCGAAAACCCTTATCGACAAATACTTCGGCGTTCTTCCCGCGGCGGAGGTAAAGCGCTATGAACCGAAGCCGGAGCCCAAGCAGACGGAAACACGGTACACCTACGTGAACTCCGGCGCTCTGCGGCGGGTCTATATGGGCTACAAGACTCCTCCCGCACGCCACCCGGATTATGCGGTTCTTAACGTTATCGACCAAATTCTCTCCGGCGGAAGATCTTCCCGCCTCTATTCCGCTTTGGTGGAAAAGGGCTACGCCGCCGAAGCCTTCGCCTTCGCCTACGGCCACGTTGACGACAACATCTTCATCGTCGCCGCCATCGGCGCGGGAAACACCGGCGTTAAGACCATAGAAAAGGCTCTCCGCCTTGAGTGCGATCGGCTTAAACGGGAGAAAGTCACGGAGGAAGAGCTTACCGCCGCCAAGAACAGAATCAAAGCCGACTTCACATTCGGCTGCGATTCCGTTTCCGACCAGGGAAACGCGCTGGGCAACAGCGCCGTTACCGGCGGCATAAACCGCCTGTTCGAATATCTCCCCGCGGTGGAGAAAGTCACCGCCGAGGACGTTATGCGGGCGGCAAAGGAATATTTCGTTCCCGAGGGACTTACCGTGGCGATTATCGACCCGGAGAGAAACGAGGGCGGCAGCCTTTCCGCTCCCGATAAGTCCGCCGGGCTGCTTCCCGAGGACCCGCGTAAGCACAAAACGAACACTCCTTTCAGAGCGGTTTTGGACAACGGCATTACGGTTATAGTTTCCGAAAATCACTCCAATCCCACCATCGCCCTTGAGGGCTCCATGCTGGCGGGCAACGTCTTTAACGCCGGCGGCAAGTACGGAGTTCCCGCCCTTACCGCGGACATGGTCTCCCGTGGCACGAAAACCCGAAACATGTACGAGCAGGCGGCGGCTCTCGATAACATCGGCGCTTACCTGGACTTTGAGGGACGGAAAGAGACCACCCATTTCAGCGGCAAAGCCCTTTCCGAGGACACGGAAGTTCTCTTCGAGCAGCTGGCGGACAGGCTTATGAACGCAACCTTCCCGGAGGAGATGCTGAAGCTCTCAAAGACGGAGGCGGAGCAGAGTCTGAAAGGGGCTTCGGAGAATCCCTCTTCCGTGGCTTCCGTGGCCTTCGACAGAGCCGTCTACGCCGAGGGCAGTCCTTACAGACCTCTTGAGATTTCCGAATCTCTGGCTCAGCTGGAGACCGTCACCGTTGACGACCTGAAGGCCTTCTACAACAAGTATTACCGGCCGGACACCATGATTATCGCCATCGTCGGCGACATCACCCCCGACAAAGCGGTGAGACTGGCAAAGAAGTATCTGGGCTCCATGAAAGCCGAGGGCCCCAAGCCCGTTCTGCCGGAACACAAATACGTTCCCACTCTCCCGAAGCGGATTGACGCGCAAATGAAGGGCAAAACCGAGAACATCATGCTCTACGGCAACACCATAGACCTGAAACGCACCGATCCGGACTACCACGTTTTCAGAATCGCCAACCACATTTTGGGCGGCGCCGGAGCCATGGGAAGTATCATGGGCAACGAGATTCGGGAAGAGAACGGCCTGGCTTACAGCGTCTACTCCACCTTCGACACCCTTGCCGGCGAAAGCAAGTGGTACGCCAGAGTGGGCACCGATAAGGGTTACGTCGAGCGGGTCGCGGAAATGCTGGAAGAAGAAACCCGGCGGGTCATCGCCAAGGGTTTCGACAAGGTCATGTTCGAGAAAGCAAAGAGCTATCTTATGGGCGTGTTCCCCATCGCTTTGGAGACAAACGAGGGAGTCGCGAACACTCTCCTCAATGCCGAGTTCAACGGCTTCGGCACGGATTATATCGAGACCTATCTCGACAATTACAAAGACATTACCCTCGAGCAGGTGAACGCCGCGGCGAAGAAGTATCTTAAGCCGGACACCTCCGTTTTGGTGGTGGTGGGCGAGCACCCCGAGAAAAAATAGTATATGGCTGACAAAAAAGGGCACAACAACACGCCCACGATAAACAACAGAAAAGCCTATCACGAGTACTTCATAGACGAAACCTATGAGGCGGGTCTCGTGCTGGTGGGTACCGAGGTGAAATCGGTGCGGCAGGGCAAGGTGAACATCAGCGAAGCCTACTGCTCCGCCGACGACAGAGCCGACATCTGGGTGCGGAACATGCATATCTCACCCTACGAGCAGGGCAACCGGTACAACGCGGAACCTCTGCGGGACCGGAAACTCCTGCTGAAGAAGGCGGAGATAAACAAACTCCTCAAAAAAGTCGGGGAGAAGGGCTACACCATTATTCCCCTGAAGATATACTTCGTCCGGGGCTACGCCAAAATGCTCATAGGCCTGGCTCGGGGCAAGAAGCTCTGGGACAAGCGGGACGCCATCGCCGCCAAGGACACGGAACGGCGGCGGCAGCAGGAGATGTCCGAGCGGTACTGATGGAACTCGAAAAAAGATACAAAAACTCCGATTATCTCATTTTCGCCATGCCCTGCGGCGAGTCTCTCACCGACGAGGTCATGGCCAAGGCCCAGATTAAGGAGATAAAACTCACCGCCCGGCCCGGAGAAACGGCCGCTTTCAAGGTGGCGGTCCACGCTCTGCGGCGGGATATTCCGGACATGGACGCCGCCTTCACGGACCTCAAGAAGGGCGCGAAACGAATCGCCGCCGGGAACATTTCCTGCGTCAGCTGCGACAACACCTTCGCCGTGGCTTTGGGTGAGACCCGTTATGTTTGGGTGACCCTTAAGGCGGAGGGCGAGGCCGGCGTCTACGAGGGCAGTATGCGCCTTATGCCCGCCGGCGGAAAGAGCGGGGCGGTGAAGATAAGCCTGGAAATCGGCAAGACTCCCTCCGACGGGGACAAATACAAATATATTCCGGACCTCAACTCGACTCTGGGCATCGACGGGGATATTACGCCCCCGGATGAGCCGGTTTCCTATAAGGACAAGGTTTTTACTTTCGGCGGCCGCCGGGTTGTCATGAACCGCAAGGGGCTGCCGGAGGGCGTCGATTTCAAAGTTTACACCTCAAAGGGTGAAGTTGAGCCCCTGGGGGAGAAGATTAAGGTGGCGGAGTCGAGTCCCGCCGCCGTGAGAGTCATCACCCGCTACGGCGGCGACAGGTTCTCCTTCGCGGTGGAGTCCAAAGCCACCTACTACGGAGCCATGTACTTCCGGCTCTCCGTCTCCTCCGGTCAGGCGGCGGAGATTACCGACGCCAAGGTGACTCTGCCGGAATCCGCCGACACCATGCTCATTTGCGGCCTGTCGGTGAGCGGCAACGTCATCGATTTGGGCGGCAAAGTCTTCGACAAGGGCGACGAGATGACCCTGTCCTTTGCCTTGCTGCCGAATCCGCCGAGGTACAGAAAAGCCGCGGCCAAGGGCGATCTCGCGGAGATAAGTTTCACGAAACTCGACACCTCCGCCCCGGAGTACGAGGTTTTTAGGGACATGGGCGATGAGATTGCCGAGCCCGACGGCGTCACGGTTAAGCCCAATACCCGTTACCGTTCCTTTATTGTGGAGAAAGGGGCGCGGCTCGTTAAGGGCGGCGCCAAGGGGCTGGTGGTGGACGACTGCGATCCGGAAACCGCTATGCGCCTGGACAAAGTCATCCGCCGAATCGACCGGTCAGCGGTGCTTGTTCTCGCAAAAAAAGAAGATATCAACGCGGAAATAATTCCGTTTTTCGATGAGGTAAATATATGAAATTCAGCGACTTTATTCGCTCACCCGAAACTCCCGACGTGAACCGCATGGCTCCCACCTGCGACACGGCGGTGGAGAAAAGGGACCTGAACGGCATTTGGAAGTTCGCTTTCTCCGAGACCGTTGAGGAGTCCGCCGACCCCCTGGGCGACGCAAGCGGCTGGGACGATATCGAGGTTCCCTCCAGCTGGGAGTTCAAGGGCTACGGCTTTCCCAATTACACCAACATCTCCTATCCCTTCCCGGTGAATCCTCCCTACGTGCCGGTGGACAACCCCTGCGGCGTCTATCAGAGATGTTTCGACCTCCGTCCCCTTAAAGAGGGCGAGCGGGCGATCTTACGCTTCGAGGGCGTTGACGGCGCCTTTGAGGTGTACCTGAACGGCGAGTATTTGGGCAGCGGCAAGGGCTCCCGGAACACCTCCGACTTCGACATTACCGATCTCGTGAAGGAGTCCAACGACATTCGGGTTCGGGTGGCCAAGTATTCCGACGCCTCCTACGCCGAGGATCAGGACATGTGGTGGCTGTCGGGTCTCATGCGGAACGTATTCGTGTTCATAAAGCCCGCGGACGGCATCACCGACTACTATATTTATACCAAGCTGGACAAGGGCAAGGCCACGGTCTACGGCAAAGTCACCGCCGGACAGCCCGTTCACGTCATTTTGGCGGAGCCCGACGGCAAAGTCATCGGCGAGGCGGACACAACCGACGAGTTTGTCATCGAGGTGCCGAGGCCCATTCTTTGGACGGCGGAGACACCCAATCTCTACAAACTTATTCTCGTTGCCGGTGACGAGGCCATTAAGACGAAAATCGGCCTCAAAGAGGTGACGATAGAGGGCAGAGTGTTCCTTGTAAACGGCACGCCCGTTAAGTTCAAGGGCGTGAACCGCCACGAGTTCGACTGCGAGACCGGCAGAGCCATAAGCGAAGAATCCCTGCGTCGGGATTTGCTCATTATGAAGCGGCACAACATCAACGCCATCCGCACCTCCCACTACCCGGACATGCCCCTGTTCTACGATCTCTGCGACGAGATGGGTTTCTACGTCATTTGCGAGTGCGAC
>JAGDDM010000105.1 GCA_017958015.1 Abditibacteriota bacterium
CCGGCTTCCAATGACATCAGGTGGTCTATCCAATGTCCGAGTTCGTGTAACGCAACGTCTCCGGGTTCGTATTTACCCCAACCGTTTACAATCGCGTTTATGTTGAGAATCACACCACCACGTGACGGACTGCACACCATATCATGGGGGTCATCGCACAAATCCGCAACGCGCAATTTGTCCTCAAAGTGCTTGAATATCTTCCGTACATACTCGGGTCTCTTGTCCAGCGCTTTTTCAATAGCCTTGCAAGCGTCGTCACCTAATGTATCGCGAAGGTGTTCACTCTCTATATTATAACCGGTTTTCTTAGGTTGTGCAACTTCATCGGAAGCGGCGTTTCGCTTCGGAGAGTTATCTCCCGGACTCGGCGCCTCCGGTTCGTTCTCTCCCCCTTTCGCCCGCTCGTTGTCCTGCCGTATCTCCTCGACAATCTCGTCGCCGGTCTTGCCCTCGGTGTCCACACCCAGGTCTCCGCCGTACTCCTTGAGCCACTCATCAAAGGGAGTGTCGCCCTCAATCTCGATGTCGTCGAGGTCGGGAAGTTCTTCCTCTATCGCCGGGACGGTGGTGCACCGGCAGTTCTGGTGAAAGGGAGGGAGCGGCGCGCCTATGGCGCGAGTGATGTACGCTCCTGCGGAGCGTGTGATGTTTGCCTTACGGCAAGTGATGTATGCCTCCGGCATGTGATGTTCGCCTTGCGGCGAATTGTTTATACCCCCATGTCGTCAACCGGTTTCCGCGCCGTCTTGTCCGGTGGGGGCTTTACCCTTTAAAAATAGTTCTTGCTTATATTCCCCAAATATGTTAAACTGTAATCGGTAAATATTAATTCATATCCCGAAAGGTAAACATAATGAAAAAAATCTACGACCTCTCTTCCGCTTCCCGAAGGTGGACCGTGTCCGGCTGGATTCCCAACCTTTGGCGGTTGGACAAGACCATGGAAGTGGGCGCCCGACCCCAGTGCGAGGTAAGCCCCCTCGAGGCCAAGGTTCCCGGCTCCCTCCAGTACACTCTCCGGGAGACGGGACTGATTCCGGACTGGAACTACGGCATGAACGGCCGCGACTGCGAGTGGGTTGAAAACCGCCACTGGATATACTCCACGGTGCTCCCCGAGGAAGCCCGCACCCCCGGCAAGACCGCCTATCTCCTCTGTGACGGCATCGACGGCTTCGGCGAGCTCTTCGTAAACGGCGCCTTCGTCACGGAGTTCAAAAACTCCCACATCGACTATTCGATAGACATAACGAAATACCTGAAAAAGGACGGCGAGAACCGTCTGGACATAGTATTCACCGACCAGCCCCGGAACCTGGGACAGTTCGGAAGCACATCCCTCTTCACGGAGATGAAAACCCGCTTCAACTACAACTGGGACTGGGCCACCAGAATGGTGCAGATAGGCATCTCCCGCCCCATCAGCCTCGAGGTCACCGACGGCAACAAACTCGCCGCCTTTGACATCACCACCGACGCGGACCCGGAAACCGGCAAGGGCATACTCCATATAACCGGCACCGCCTGCGGTCCCAAGGCCTCCGCCGTAAAGACCACTCTCACGGACAAAGAGGGCAAAACAATCTATGAAAAGACCCTTACCCGGGACAAGTTCAACTCCTTCGGCTTCGGCGAGGACGACTTGGACGTGGAGCTGTGGCAGGCAAACCTTTTCGGCAACCAACCCCTCTACAATCTCACCGCGGAGTTTATTCTCGACGGTGAGGTTATCGACAGCGTCAAAAAACGGGTGGGCTTCCGCCACGTGGAATGGGAACCCTGCGAAGGCGCGCCGGACGAGTTCTATCCCTGGATTTGCAAGATAAACGGCAAACGGGTGTACCTGCAGGGCGTCAACAGCGTGCCCTTCCTCACGAACTACGCCGACGTAACCCGGGAATATTACGATAAACGCCTGTCTCTCTACAAGGATTTGGGCTTCACGATTCTCCGGGTTTGGGGCGGCGCCACTCTGGAGAGCGAGGATTTTTACGACCTCTGCGACGAGTACGGCCTTCTGGTCTGGCAGGAGTTCCCTTTGTCCTCCTCCGGCTACGAAAACTATCCCCCGGAGGATCGGCCCACAATCGACACCCTGGTCAAGATTGCCAAATCCTACATCAAGCGCCGCAAGCACCATGCCAGCCTCATTATTTGGTGCGGCGGCAACGAGCTGCAGACAAACGAGAATATCCCCGTGGACGACAAGCACCCCATGATTTCGGCTTTGGCGGAAACCGTTCAGGCGGAGGACCCGAGCAGAAGATTTTTGTTCACCTCACCCTCCGGCCCCGTCTTTTCCGCCGACGCCGTCAACTTCGGCAAGAACATGCACCGCCACGTCCACGGCCCCTGGAAAGTTCAGGGACAGCTTGACGACGAATGGCTCTCCTATTGGGAGAACGACGACGCCATGTTCCGCTCCGAATGCGGCGCTCCCGGCGCCTCCTCCGCCGCGCTCATCCGCAAGTACGCCGGCGACGTGGACCCCATGCCCGTGGACGCCTCCAACATTCTCTGGCGCAGACACACGGACTGGTGGACGGAAAACGCCGCCTTCGAGGCGGACAAAGGCCGCCAGCCGGAAACTTTGGAAGAATACGTGGAATGGAGCCAAGAACGGCAGACGAAGATTATCACCACCATCTTCAACCATACCAAGGGCCGTTTCCCCCGCTGCGGCGGAACCATCCTTTGGATGGGCCACGACTGTTTCCCCTGCGCCGCCAACACCTCCGTGGTGGACTTTGAGGGCAACCCCAAGCCCGTGGCGCTGGCTCTGAAGCCGATTTTACACGACAACTCGAATATCAAATAAGAAAGGAACCTATCCATGGAAGCTGCCGTAAAAACAATAGCCGTATGCCAAGTACTTATGGCAATCGTGGCGATTATGTTCATCGCCGTGGGCATAGGATGCCTCGTCTTCATGTACAGAATCAAGAAGCTCACGGAAAAGAACGCCGAATCCCTGAAACAGATGGCGAGAAAGCTTAACGACCTGACTGGAGACGCCTCGGTTATGTTCAAACAAATGAGGAGCACAACCGAAAACGTGGGCGGAAAGATAGACTCCATCGCCGCCGCCGTAAACTCCATAGTCGCAAATGTGAACGACGTCACCGAGACCGCCTCGAACGTCTTCAGCGGATTCTCCAACAAGGTTTCCGGCGCGGTGAGTCCCAAGGTCATCGGCGCCGCCAACACGCTGGGTATAGGCGTTAAGCTCTTTACCCTCATCCGCGCCCTCATAAAAGCCGGAAAAAACAGCGACAACAAGAAATAATACGAATCGGATTTCGTCTTACGTATTAACAAACACAAAGGAGGCAATACCGATGAAAAGAACAAGCATCATCATCCTCACCCTCGCCGCTTTCGCGGTAACCTGCGCCGCCGCTTTTGCCGCTCCCGCGGTTAAGGGCGCCGACCTGACGATTACCGCCAAAAAATCGACGAAAAAAGTAAGTAAGTCCAAGCCCGCCCCCAAGAAGCCGGATAACGACTACAAGAAACCCGGCGACAGACCGACTCCTCCTCCGGCAAACGGCAAAGTAAAGACTCCCACCACTCCGGCTCCCCGGAATCACGGCGATGTTTACAACAACAACAACCACTACTACGGCAACCGGAACTATCGGGGTCAGAAGCGGCCGAAAATCAACGACAACTACGGTCCCGTCTACCGCGACAACCGCTACTACTATTCCAACAAGCAGCCCTACCGCTTCGGCTACTGGAACCATGTGGACAGCAAGGGTCACAACAGACGCTCCTCCTTCTTCTTCTACGGCGTACTCAGCTACCTGATGGTGTCCCGCACCTCCCACGGCGAGTATGAGTATCCCACCTACATCCAGGTGTACGACTATCCCGAAGGAGCC
>JAGDDM010000106.1 GCA_017958015.1 Abditibacteriota bacterium
CATCGCCGGTATTCTTGACCGCATTCGGGAAATAACCCTCTTCATGAACCCCACGGAAAACTCCTACAAGCGGTTCGGCTCCCACAAAGCGCCGAGATACATCTCCTGGTCCGAGGAGAACCGGTCCCAGCTTATTCGGGTGCCCGCCGCCGTGGGCGAGTACAGGCGGGCGGAGCTTCGGTCTCCGGACCCTTCCGCGAACCCCTACCTCGCTTTCGCCCTGCTCATCTACGCCGGCCTTGACGGACTCAAAAACAAGCTGCCTCTGCCGGACCCGGTGAACGCCAATCTCTACACGGCGGACCCCTCCGCGTTGGCGGAGCACGAGAAGCTTCCGGAGTCGCTGCTGCGGGCCCAGGTGCTGGCCGCCAAGAGCAAGTTTATCAAAGAACATATTCCCCAAACGGTGCTGGATATTTACACCGACCCCAGACGCCTCGCCTAAGGTACAACCCATGAGCCTCAAAGAACGGGTCTACAGCGTACTCGTCGTCTCCGCGGCCAAAGACCGGGGAGCGGCTCTCACGTCGCTTATGTCGCCCGCTCGATACAACCCCATAGAAACGGTCTCCGACATCGGCGCTGCCAGACGAGCGGCGTCGGAGCGTGACTTTGACTTCGTCATCATCAGCGCCCCGCTCCCCGACGGCAGCGCCGCGGGACTTGCCATGGACGCGGCGGAGACGAAGCGCACGGTGCCCCTGCTCATGGTCCCGGCGGAAATCCACGAGGAAGTCTTCGACAAGGTGGCCGCCAGCGGCGTGTTCACCCTCCCCCGACCCACCTCCAAAACCCTCTTTCTCACCGCCCTCAACTGGATGTCCGCCCTGCGGGAGCGGATGCGCAAGAGCGTCAAAAAGGAAATCTCCGTGGAGGAGAAAATGGAGGAAATCAGACTGGTGAACCGAGCCAAATGGCTCCTCATCGAGGAAATAAAAATGGATGAACCCGCCGCCCACAGATATATCGAAAAACAGGCCATGGACAGATGCGTCTCCCGCCGGGAAATCGCCGAGGAGATAATCAGGACGTACTCGACAAAATAAAAATACAAAGAAGACCCTCCGCCCTATGACGGAGGGTCTTGTTTTTGACGATTTCGCGGGGTATTGTCTAATACTCAAAGTTCGCCAGCCAATCGGCAATATCGATTACTTCCGCGCCCTCGTAGGTATATCCGCTGTGCCGAATGCGAGTGATTACCTTTTTGGGATAGGCGTCCCTTATGGATAGGAGAGGCGACACCTCCCGCTCGAAGGTTTTTTTCTCGCTTATGTCATCGGAAACCTGTATGTAAATCTTCTCGTTTCGTTTTATCGCCACGAAGTCTATTTCCTTTTCGTACAGAACCCCGGCGTAGACCTCATACCCCCGGCGCAAAAGTTCCACCGCCACGATATTCTCGAGCATCCTGCCGTAATCCGGGTTTTTCGTGCCCAGTTTCGCGTATCTGAAAGCGTGGTCGCTCAGGTAATACTTTTCGCTTTCGACGAGATACCGCTTCCCCTTTATATCGAACCGTCTCACGCGGTAAAAGGCGAAAGCGTCGCAGAGATATCTGATATACGCCCCCACCGTCACGTGGTTTGTCTTTTCCTCCAAGGAGTTGGCGATTTTCCGAGCGGAGGATAGGTTGGATATATTGTCGGACAGGAAATCGACGATTCTGTCCATAAGGGCAATGTTCTTTATGTTGTATTTTTGGCGGATATCCCGAAGAATGATGGTGTTGAACAGCTCGGCGATATAATCGTACTTCAGTTCGATATCATCATAGGGATAGGAACCCGCCATGCCCCCCTCCAACACGTAATTTTCAAAAGCGTCGTATCTGTTTTCGCAGCCGAAATACTTGAGATACTCCCCGAACGAAAAGGGATACACTTTTATCTCCATGGTCCTACCGGTAAAGAGAGTGGCGAGATCGGAACTCAGGAGAAAGGCGTTGGAACCGGTTATGTATATATCGAACTTCTCCGAGGCGTGAAAACCGTTCACCGCCCTCTCGAAGCCATCGCACATCTGAACCTCGTCGATAAACACAAAGTTCTCGACACCCGGGCGGAACCGCTCGTTCACATAGTCGTAAAGCGTCCGGTATTCTCGCAAATCGTCAAACTCAGGCAGGTTAAAGTTTATGTGAATAATGTTGGCACCGGGACGGTTTTCGGAGATATAGTCCATAAAGGACTCCATCATCTTCGATTTGCCGCTTCGGCGAACACCGGTAATAACCTTTATATCCGGAGTTCCTATTACGCTTATAAGTTTGTTCATGTAGTGGGATCGGGTTATAAGTTTCATATCAAGTTACCTCACCCCTCTATAATACCACATCCGCTTTCCGGTTTCAAGAAATTTCGAAAACCGGAAAGCGGGTTTTAAACAAAAGGTGAACAAGAGCCTTTAAAAAGGCGGTTTTCACGCTTATTTTTGGGGTTTTTCGGTCATCTTTTCCCTGACCTCAACCATTTTTTTTATTCGGCATTTCTCGCAGCGGTACTGAGGATTTTTGTCCTCTTTGCGGTTGTAGGAGAACCACTCCACGATGCGGTAGCCGGAGCCCACATGGCCGCAGTCAACGCACTCCGCGTCCTCCTTAATCTCCCACAGGGGTTCGTCGCTGATGGTGCGGAAGATATACCTGTCCACCCAAAAGAAGATGAGACCGCCGATGAGGTTTGCGATAATTGTGGCAAGGAGCACGTTCATGCCCGACAGCCACCACAAAACAAGGGACAAAATGGGCGTGCTGAGTTGCCAACGCACAAGATAGAGGAAATACTTTTTTGCCATATTCGCGCCTCACTTCAAAACGAATCCGCCCAGGGGCTCATATCCCAAGGGAGCCGTAAGGTTATCCCAATTCTCCGGCAGTTCAATCTTCACCGTAACGGGACTGCCGCCGGGAATCGTCATAAACTTGTTTCGGTCGCCGTCGCCGGCAAGTATAAACGCCGTCTGTCCTTTCCGCATGGTGGCGATTGTCTCTATCCGCGGTTTTTCCGTGATTCCCGCCATCCATTCCGGTGTATCGGTAAGCGCCGCTTCCTCGTCGGGATTACACCATAACCTTTCGTAATATTCATCGAAAGTATATCTGTTGCTCTGAACGCTGCCGGTATTTGCCCAATAGTTGGCGTAGGCGCGCATAAACAGCGGCCGCCTCGCCCGTTCGATGAGAACATCCTCCAAGGCGGATTTCGACTCCGCGCCCCGGGCCAAAATCGCCGCCACAGGCTCCGTTATGAGCACGGTTCTGTACACTTGCGGATTTGTGTTGCCGAGCCCGTTCTGTTGTTTCTCGGTGATGTCGAAAGCCATAAGACTCGCCACCCGTTCAAAGTCGTCGGTAGCGGGAGTCACGTTGTTTCCCCACAAAAGAGCGGAAGACGCGGTGACGGTGCTCGCGCTCATGTCGTAGCCCAGCGTCACGTGATGCGGAGTCCACCCCACCCGCCGACAGGCTTCCTCATCCTCGGCAAACACAAAAGGCGTCAGGTAGCCGAAGGTGCCCATGCGATTTTCCTTTATGTAATATCCGCCGAGGTTTAACATCATAAAGTCGATAAACCTACCCAGTGCTTTGTTCTCGGTGTCGGAAATCATCCCCTGACCGCAGTCTATGCCGAGCTGTCGAGCAAGTGGGCCGTTCACCCAAGCGTAGGGAGACCAGCCGTGGGTACTGGAAAGAGGTCTCCGCCAATTACCGTTGCCCAGGGCTTTCGTAAGGGCGACGCAGATGGGCATAAACTCCTTGGGGACACCCGCCATAACGGCGTTGGCCGCCACGGTGTACACCGTGCATTCCCTGTAAGCGGCGGCGAAAACACCCAAAACATCCGCGCCCCTATACGGCGTAAAGCGCAAATATTCCCCAACGGCAGCCCGGGTGGGAGGAACTATCGGCAGTCCGTCGGTCCAACCGTTCACATCGCAAAACTCCCGAACTTCGTCGAAAGTGCCGGTATAAACAACCTCGTCATAGGGCCGCTTCCCCGCCGCCGCGTACTCGGCAATCTCATCGTCGGTAACGGGCTTCGTGAGAGCGTCGATCACCCGCGGCCACACCTTTTCCCGTGTATTGCGGCAAAGTTCCTCCTCGGAGTGAGATGCAAAAGCTCCCGGATATTCCGCCGCCCGCAGAACCGGCACGCCCCGATTGGTACCGGTGGAATGAATCTGGGCAATAAAAGCGGGAGCGCCCACGCAAACCGCGGGAATCCCCGCATACTCCGCCGCTATGGCGGAACCGGTTTCCTTTGTGGTACAAAGACCGCAACCGCAGTTCCCGGCGATTACCGCGTCAATCTTCAATTCTTTCAATCGATTTTGAAAGGCTTTCGTTTGGGCGGTCTGACCGAAAACGGAAAATGAACCGGCGCTCCCCACTTCCCGAAACATATACACCTCGGCGTCGGGATATTCCTTTAGGATAAGACTTTTCAGTTCGTTGTGGGTAACGGAAGCCATAAAACTGCCGCCCACGAGAGCGATTTTCTTGCCCTTCAGCGTATCGAGACGGGGAGATTGCTTTATCATCTCCACCGCGTGATAGCCCACCGGCGACACAATCGCGTACACCGGCTCACCGGTTTCGTTTACCGTGGGAACGGGACAGACACCGTTCTCGCAGTCATCCGCGGCGGCATATAAAACCGCCGTAAATACGGAAAACACGGTTAAAACAAGAATGAAGCGTAAATATTTCATGTCAAAGTACAAACAAATAGGGTTCGGTTCCCTGTCCCCGCCGGACGGTGAGAGTCACTTCGTCGCCAACCTTCAGCTTGCCGATGTTGCCCACAAGCTTTATGCCCTGAAGTCCGTCCTGCAGATAAGCGCAGTCGCCGAAGACGGCGCTGACGGTGCCGTTTACGGCCACATTTCCCTGGGGCATCGAGGTCTTAAGTTCCGCCACGGAGTATGTTCCGGACAGGAAGTAGGCGGGTTCGGATAATGTGCTGATAAGCGTATTGGGGTTGTTGGTGGTGGCGCCGCTTCGGGTGCGGACGTACACCGCCACGCTGTCGTAGTCCGGCACATCGAGGGTAAATGACACTCCGTTCACGGCTTTGGAGCCGGTGGAGGCGGCTTCCGTCAAGGGGCCGTTGCCCACTTTGTAATACACGTCGTATCCGCCGGTGCCCGCTGTGTAGGATATGGGGTTCCATGTAGCGGAGACGGTGGCGCCTTCCCGGCTGAGAACGATACCGGATGGAGGAACGGTCTGACTCCTGCTCTGGGCGGGGTAGCCCGCCGCCGCCAGATTCTCGGCGGGAATGGCGTTATAGCTGAATGAGCATCCGCTTCGGGGAATGCCCGTGGGGGCGTTTTGCAAAGCGTTGCCGGCGAGGGTAAGCTTTTTCAGAGCCGTCAAAGCGGAGAGATCCGCCGGCATCCGGGTGAGAGTGTTCCTCTGACCGGCGAACTCCGTCAGGTAGGTGAGGTTCGCAAAGCTGTCCGGCACCGGGCCCCGAAGATTGTTTACGGGCAGAGACAGGGCGGTGACGTGCCCGTCGGTGACGGTGACGCCGTACCAGTGGTCCACCCGGGTCTTGAGCCAGCCCGTGTTTTTTGTCCAGTTGTCGCCGTCGGTGGCCTCATATAAATCCCGAAGAGCGTTGTACTCCGCCGCCGGGACTCCCAGTGCGTCGTCGCTGTCGCGCTTGAAGTAGTAAGCGATGGCCGCGGCGCGCTTGTCTATGGCGATGGTGAGGCCGTTCATGAGGGACGCGCCTGTGGTGTCAAAGGACTTGGAGGGGTCGTCAAGGCGCATGACCACATACTCCGCGTTCGGGTCCAAATCCTCAAGCTCGTAGGTTTTGAAGTTCTCCTCCGCCGACTCGCGCCGGAAAGCCTGCACCACGCCGATGCCCTTCTCCGGGTAGTTGAACTGCCAGGAGAGCCACCGGGTAGCGTCCACGTTCCACTGCTCCAGCGGGTAGAAGTCGCCGGCGTAGCATTCCTTGATGAGCTGAATCTCGTTGTAGCAGTCCACAAGACGGTCGAAGTTCCAGTCCTCGCCCTTCACGTGGTTGTAGGTGCCGCCCCACACGCCGGTTTCCATGCCGGCAAAGCAGCTGCGGTACTCGTAGGGCTCGTCGCTGTAAACGCCGATGCCCGCCAAGGGCAGCCAGAAGGCGGAGCCGTAGAAACTGGCCTGATGGGCGTTGGCGTCGGTGTTAATCTCGTAGTCCGTGCGCAGGAACGGCAGCGCCCGGCGCATGGTGTCGTAGTCGTTTCTGAGACCGCCGGAGGAACAGGAGTCAATCTCAAGGCCCGGAATGTTCTCGACCAGGGTGTCCCACAGCCTGAAGTGGCCCTGAATGTGGTGGTTTTCGACGAAACCTTTCCGGTCGGCGGTGTTTTTGTTGTGCCAGTTTTGCAGAGGATTCATGTTGAAATCCTCCCGGTACACCGTGATGAAGTTGTCGGTCATAATCTGCGTGAAGCGGTCGATTATGAAGTTGCAGGCCTCCTCGTTGCCCAAATCCAGAAGATTGTTCGTGTCGGCCGCGCCGTTCGGGTAGGCGTCGGGAATGAGCCACTCGAAGTGGTCCTCGAAAAGCTCGTTATAGGCGTTTGAGGCCTTGTGAACCCGCTCCGGCTCGAACCACACCATCGTCTTTATGCCCTTTCTGAGCATATTGTTGTGGAAGGCTCTGAAACCGTTGGGATATACGGCGGGATTTATCTGCCATGTACCGGTCTGCCACCAATTGCCGCCGTTGGGATACCAGCCCGCGTCGGTCCACCAGTAGTCCGGGTATATGCCGTAGTCGAAGAGTCTGTCGGCCCCCGGTTGGTTGATGCCGCCGCACATGTTGAACCTGGGCTTCGGAGGCTGACCGTCCACTCTGGGGGCGGCGTACTTCAGATAGAACCGGCGCCACAGGTTCTGGGAGTGGACGAAATCGAGATCGTCGTACTCCAAAACAAGCATTCGGGGGGTACGCACGGTCTCACCGGGAAGGAGATAGCCCTGAAGTTCTTCCTGACCGCCCCGCACGGTGACGCCCACGGAGGAGGAGGAGCATGTCATGGACCACTGCCCCGGCCAGCCCATGCAGACGATTGTTCCGCCGCCGCCGGGCTTAACGAAATTGAAATATGAAGAAACGTTGTAGCTTCCCCTGCCGCCGCTGGGGGCGAAGGTGTGACTGTCGCTGCCGCTTATGGCGTAAATCATGGGCTCGAAGGCCTTAGTGGAGTCGATTCCGCCTCTGTCCCAGTGGATGTCCATTCTGCCGGCGCTGTCGTAGGGCAAAACCACCGACAACGACTTCACATCCTTAAGCACGCCGCTGTTTGAGGTGCCGGTGTTTGTGAACTCCGCTATCCACTCCGCCGCGTTGAAGCCGCTGTAACGGGTTCGGACGCACTTAACCGCGAAATTGTTCTCGGGGTTTGTAAAGGTATATGTGGTCTCGATAACGCCCTCCGCCGGAGTGCGGGTTTTGCGGGTCTGCTTCCAGGTGTTAAGAATGGTGGAGGAGCTCACGCCGTCGTAGGTGAAGGTAAAGGGAGGTACTCCGGTTCCCACCACCGAGGCGAAAGCGTCAACCCCGCACACAGCCGTAAGGACGGCGACAATCAAAAGCTTTTTCATTTTACTGTTTGGCCTGTTCAACGAGGGAAAGGAGATCGTCAACGGGCAGAACGCAGTTGAGAACGTAATCATCCTTACCGCTCATCTTCATGGAGACGCTCACGCCGAAAAGTTTACCCTCGGGGGTGAAAATCGGGCTTCCGCCCTGATAATCCGCGTCGCTCTTGTCAAAGATATACAGAGTCCGGGGCTTCTTGAGCACGGACACAACGGTATCGAAGGAGATTGCCAAAGCATAGTCGGCAAAGCTTCCGAGCCTCTCGGGCCGGAGCATTGTCTCGAAGACCTCGGCCTTGGCTCCCTTGGCCGGAACCGCAGCCTTGACGCCGGAGGCTTCCTTCAGTTTGATGACCGCGATGCCGAGATCGGTGTCCTTAACCGCCACTTCCGCGTCAATCTGCTTGCCGTCCGCCATGCGGACCTTGAGGCTCTTGAGTGTGGAGGACTGGACTTCCTCATCGTCGGGAGCGGACACCAGAGATATGGGGACCACCAAAAGTCCGGAATCGTCCACCACCGTGGCATCCTCCCGTATCTTCACTTCGGAGGTGGATGAGGAACCGTCGTAGCCGTAGCTCACTTCCAAAACCGCCTCGGCGGAGACCACGGATTGACCGATGACGTCCATCGCTTTCCGGGCGTCATCTTTGATGTCCGCGAAAACGGCGGAGCATACAAGAGCGAAAACCATAGCGAAAATAATCTTTTTCATTGTCTTTCCTTTCAAAGCGGATTAACCGCGGTTATACCCATGGATTCGGAGCGGATATTGTCCATAGTCAAATTCGGGTTGATATAGGTGGTCACAAAACCCACGAGTTTGCCGTCAAGAGTGAAAACCGGATTGCCGGGAGTGCTCTTGCCGCCCATGTCCAGCTCTTTGCAGTAATACATCTTCCGGGGTTTGGAGAGAACCGCTCCCACGGTGCATGTCCAGGCGGCGAGGCTGTTGTCTCCCCGCGCAGCTTTGGCGCATACGATAAAGTCGTCGAAAAGGTCCAGGGTGCCGCCCTTCTCCGCGGGAACAACGCCGCTCGGCAGACTCTTTACTTTCAGAACCGCAGTGTCCGTGTCCTTGTCGGTGGAAACGATCTCCGCGTCCGCCCGGTCGCCGTTCGGGAAGCGTACCTTGACCGACTTGTAGGAGATGTTCAACTTCATCAGACTTCCCAGTATGCCGCCGAAAAGACTCTGCAGAGCCACGGTGGGATCCATAACCATGGCGGAAGTAACGATGGTGCCGTCGGAGTCGGTCACCACGCCGGTGGCGACGATTTCCTCCTCGTTGCTTTCGGTTTCGCTGTCCATGGCCATGGTCACCTTCGCCACGGCCTCGATGAACACCACGCACTTATCCGCTTTGTCGAATACGTCCTTGGGCGCGGCGAAACAGGCTCCGCAACAGAGGAGCAATATCAAAATCAACAATTTTCTCATCATTTGAACTCCGTAAACATGGTGCGCACGCCCCGGCGAATCTTAAACACGTTCTTGCCGGTCATGCCCAAATACTTCTCCAAATCTTTGACGGTGCCTATTTTGTTGCCGTCAACCTCGGTTATCACGTCGCCGGCCTTGAGTCCCGCCAGAGCCGCCCGTCCGCCGGTGGTGACGCTCTCCACGATGACTCCCTCGCCGGATTCCGCTCCGGAGCCGGGCTTGTTCACGTCGGAAAAAGCGATGTTCCGGGCGGTAAACTCGAAGAGCTTGCTGATGTACTTGGGATACTCCTTGGCGGGTCTGGGAGCAAGCTCGCTTTCAACCCTGACTTCCGCCTCTTTGCCGTCCCGGATAATTGCCAGAGTGACGACGGTTCCGGGGGCCATGCGGCGAACGCTGTCGGAAAGAATCCGCTCGTCGCCGGGGTTCTCCGCCTCAATCAAAACGTTGTTGAAGGCCACGATAACGTCCCCAACCTCAAGACCGCATTCCGACGCCTTGGTGCCGGGATATATGCGGGTGACCAAAAGTCCGCCCCGGGAGTCGATACCCAGAGCCTTGTCCAAATCCTTTGTCATGATTTGGGTTTCGATTCCTATCCAGGGCTTTCTCGCTTCCGTGCCCCCGGAAGTGGCGGTCCGCTCCGCCAGGTTAATCGCCGCCATCTGCTTTTTGCCGTCTTTGGTGTACTCCAAAAGCGCCATGCCGTCCAGCTTTTCGGCGATTTCCTTCAGTTTCGCCCTGTTTACCGCCTTCTCACCGCCAAGAGAGGTTATAACCGCGTTCTCGCCGGGGCCGGGTTTGGCCATGCCCACGGGTCCGCCGGGAAGTACGCCGGTGACGATGACGCCATCCCGGGACTCCAGACCCATCTGCTTTTGGCTCATGTAGGTGATGTCGGAACAGGTAATGCCCAGCTTCGTTATCTCACGGGGCACCGACACCGCCCGCTCCCGCTGAACGGGAGTGAAAGAAATCGTTTTTTCCTCACCGCCCCGGGAAACGACAGCGGCGTGCTCCTTGCCTATGGAAAGGTCGGCGATAAAGCCGTTGAAGAGGGGCACCTGCTCCCGGAAAGCGATGTCCACGGGCCGGCCGTCAACAGAGAGGATGATATCTCCGGCGGCAAAACCCGCTTTGGCGGCGGGAGAGTCGGGCAAAACGCCGGAAACGAGGGCGCCCTTCATATCCGCCTGAGTCGCCAGCCTGGGCTGAACATCGAGACCTATCCACGCCCGCTCAACGTCGCCGGTTGCGATAATGGACTTCGCCACCTTGAACGCCAGATTGGAGGGAATGGCGCCGCCCAGAGCCAGACCTATCTCGTTGATGCCCACTACCTCGCCCTTTTTGTTTACAAGAGGTCCGCCGGAGGAGCCGTGGTCGATGAAAGCGTCGTGGCCTATCCACCGAACAAGGGTTCCCACTTCCTCACCGTCAAGAGTGAGCGTCATATAGTCGCCGAACTCCTCGGGAAACATCATCGCCGTATTGCTGACAATGCCCTTGGTGACGGACTGACTGAGAGCCAGGGGCGAGCCCATGGCGTAGACGGTGTCGCCCACCTTCACCGCGGAAGAATCGCCTATTCGGGCCGTGGGATAGACCCGGCCGTCCGGGAGTTTGATGACCGCTATATCCGCCAGGGGGTCCGTGCCAACGAGGGACGCGGGGACAACGGTGCTGTCGGTGAGGGTAACGTAGAGCTCCAGAGCGTTCCCCGCCACGTGGTGGTTGGTGACGGCGTAGCCCCGGGAGTCGATGATTACCCCGCTGCCGAAGGATTCGGACTTAACTTCCCTGCCCTGCTCGCACTCGGAGGATATAACCTTTATGCGAACCAGAGCCTCTCTGCCGGCGGCGACGCCCTTGGGGAGAGACGAAGCGAAAACCGCTCCGCAGCAGAGAATAAGAGTCAAAACAAACAAAAATCGTTTCATGGTAAAAACCTCACAAATGCAGTTACTTATATTATAGCACAATACAAACGGAAAACAGCGAAAAAAACCGTTGACACAAAAAGATTATTCCGGTATAATATTGAGTGTTGACATGGCGGAGTACCTCAGCTGGTTAGAGGACCCGGCTCATACCCGGGGCGTCGTCGGTTCGATCCCGACCTCCGCTACCACGCATCAAAAAGGCTCCCTGTCGGGGGCCTTTTTTGATGAATTAATAATGAATAATGAATAGTGAAGTCGCTTCGCTAATGAATAATTGAGGTGTTCGCTTCGCGAACGAATTATATAAGATGGAGTTCATCAGACTTAGAGACAACAACACCGATATCGAGCGCATGTCCCGCATGGCCACGGAAATCCTCCGGGACTACTACGACCCCATTATCGGCAAGGAGCAGAACGACTACATGCTGGCCCTGTTCCAGTCGCCGGAGGGAATACGGGACCAGCTCTCCCGCGGCTACCGCTACTACTTCGTCATCGTTGACGGTGCCGACGCCGGCTTCACCGCCTTCTATCCCCGCACAGACGGTGTTATGTACCTGAGCAAAATCTATCTATGTAAGACACACCGCGGCAAGGGATATTCCCGAAAAATAATAAACTTTATTGTCGATGAGGCGAAAAAGGAAGGCCTTTCCGCCATCGAACTGAACGTCAACAAACACAACCCCTCCGTGGGCCCCTACGAAAGCCTGGGTTTCAAACGCATCCGCTCCGAAAAAAACGACATCGGAAACGGGTTTTATATGGACGATTACGTCTACCGCCTCGATATCCTTTAACCCAAACTCCCCCATATAACCGCCGCCAGGCGGCATTTTTCCTGTTTTCGGTTTACTTCCTCAAAAATATGCTATAATATTATTATGTACTACACCATCAGAGAAACCTTA
>JAGDDM010000107.1 GCA_017958015.1 Abditibacteriota bacterium
GCGCGTAAATCCGACATCGCAGCGCGGGTACTGTTCCCTATTCCCTAATCCCTATTCCCTTTTTCGAGGAATAACATGGCTGATATACTATCCAAATTCCGATTGGACGGCAAAGTGGCCGTTGTCACCGGCGGCGCGAAAGGGCTCGGCAGAGAGCATGTGTTTACTCTCGCCAACGCCGGCGCCGACGTGGCTTTCTGCGACCTGCTTGAGGATGTGGGCAAAGAGACTCTCGCCGAAGTCGCGAAAACCGGCCGGAAAGTTTACTTTCAAAAGGTGAACGTTCGGGACAGCGGCGAGATTGAGGACTTCCTGGAAAATGTGAAGAAAAACCTGGGCGTTCCGGATATTCTGGTGAACAACGCCGCCCGCCCCTCCGAGGGTGTGGCTCTGGAGACCGTCTCCGACGACCTCTGGCGGGAGATTATCGACACCAACCTCTCAAGCATGTTCTACTTCGGCAAGCGTGTGGCGAAAATGATGATGGAGGCCGGCAAGGGCGGCAGCATAATCAACATCGCCAGCATAAACGCTTTCGTCATAAGCAACATTTTCCCCCGGCACAACGTGACCTACTGCGTGGCCAAGGCTGCCATAGCCCAGCTCACCAAGGGCTTCGCCTGCGAGTGGGCAAAGTACAACATTCGGGCCAACGCCATCGCCCCGGGTTACATCATGACGGATCAGACCAAGGCCACGGCGGCCATTTCCGAGGCCTACGAGCGGAACCTGAACATGACCCCCATGCACCGCTACGGGGAAATAGACGAACTTGCGGGGGCCCTGGTTTACCTGGCTTCCGACGCCTCCACATTCACCACCGGCACCACGCTTCTGGTGGACGGCGGATATACTTCTTGGTAGGAGATATAATGAACCGTATTACCGATTTGGGCCGGGGAATATACCGGCTTACCACCGAGTTCGACGGCGGCTCCGTCCACACCTACGCCGTGATGGGCGAGAAATTGGCCGTGATAGATACCGGCACCGCGGACACCATAGATCTCATCAAAGAGCTCTACGAAAAACTGGGCTGTCCGGAGACGGAAATCGTGCTCCACACCCACGGTCACTGGGATCACATCGGCGCCGCCCGACAGACGAAGGAACTCACCGGCGCGCCTCTGGGCGTCCACGGCGACGACGCGGCCATGATGGGCAGCAGAGCGGAAAACGACAAGCGGTTTTTGGCCGCCTTCCCGGAGGACTTCGAGCCCACACAGCCGGAGATTGACGTGGTTGAGGACAATATCGGCAATCAGATTCCCCCGGATGAAATCGTTAAACCCGGCGACAAATTCGACCTGGGGGGCAGGACACTGGCGGCGGTGCCCATTCCGGGCCACACCTCCGGGTGTCTCGCTTTTCTGGACGATTTGACGAATACCCTTTTCACCGGCGACGGTATGTGCGGCATCGGCTCCATCGGCTATTTGGTGCAGTACGAGGATGTGCAGGGCTATCTGGACTCCGTGGAGCGTGTTCGGAGCCTGAAACCGAGTTGTATTCTCTGCGGCCACTTCGACCCCTTCGACACCCCGGAAGCCATCGATAAATTTCTCGATGAGTGCGAGTCGGAGGTCCGCAAGGTGAACGAGTCGGTGAAAAAACTTGCCCCGAAGTACGACGATTTGAACTCTCTGGTGCGGGCGGTGTGCGCCGACCTCGGCAAACCCTTCATCCTCCAGCCCTTCTTCACCGTAACCGCCCATTTGGAACATATCAAAAGGAAATAAAACAAAATGCATACCGTCCTTAATTATATAAACGGAGAAAAAAAGCCCTCGACAAGCGGCAAGACTCTCGAGCAGCGGAACCCGGCGGATTTGACGCGGGTCACCTGCCTCTTTCAGGACTCCACCCGGGAGGACGTAAAGGAAGCCGTAGCCGCGGCCAAGGCCGCTTTCCCCGCTTGGGCCGCCACTCCCGCCCCCAAGAGAGCCGAGATTCTGGAAAAGGCCCTTGCCAACATTATCGCCCGGAAGAATGAGATTGCCGAGGTCATCACCGCGGAAAACGGCAAGACCATCGCCGAATCCTTGGGCGAGATCAACTCCGCCGTGTCGGAAATGGCCTGGAACATCGGCGAGGGCAGACGGCTCTACGGCGATGTGGTTCCCTCCGCCAACGCCGGATTCCTCTCTTACATGATTTATCAGCCCCTTGGCGTGGTTAGCATAATCAGCCCCTGGAACTTCCCCTTTAACGTTCCCGGGCGGAAATGCGTTCCCGCGCTCATGGCGGGCAACACCGTTGTTTTCAAACCCGCGTCCCTCACTCCCCGGGTCGGCGAGTGTTTTTTGGACGCCTTTATCGACGCGGGACTGCCGGCGGGCGTGTTCAACATGGTCACCGGCGGAGGCGGCACCGTGGGCGACGAGATGACGATAAACCCGGAGATTAAGGCCATATCCTTCACCGGTTCCACCCCCGTGGGCATGGGAATCCACCGCAAAGGCGCGGAGATTCTCGCCAAGACCCAGATGGAAATGGGTGGCAAGAACCCCATGGTGGTTATGGAGGACGCGGACCTTGATGAGGCGGTGAACGCCGCTTTCGTGGCCGCCTACGCCTGCGCCGGTCAGTGGTGCACATCCACCTCCAGAGCCATAGTTGTCGAAAGCGTCTACGACGAGTTTGTGGAGAAGCTGGCGGCTCGGGTCAAGGCGGAGAAGAAAGTGGGACCCGGCACGGACCCCGCCACCACAATGGGTCCGGTCTGCGGCGCCAAACAGCGGGACGACGTACTCTACTATATAGGTAAGGGCATCGAGGAAGGCGCCCGGCTCGTTTGCGGCGGCAGGCAGGTGACGGAAAAAGGCCTGGACAAGGGCTGTTTCATCGCCCCGACGATTTTCGCCGACGTCACCAACGACATGACGATTGCCCGGGAAGAAATCTTCGGCCCCGTGCTCAGCGTTATCAAGGTTAAGGACTTTGACGAGGCGGTGGCGGTTGCCAACGACACGGACTTCGGTCTCAGTTCCGCCATCTACACCAAGTCCCTCTCCTACGCTTTGAAGTTCGCGGAAAAGACGGAAGCGGGGCTTACCCACGTGAATATTCCCACCGCCCACAAGGAGCCCCAGCTGTCCTTCGGCGGCGTGAAGCACTCCGGCGCGGGACTGCCGGAAAGCGGAAAAACCGGCGTGGAATTTTTCACGAGACATAAAGTAGTTTACATTAAGTATTGATTTATAGGTGTCAGGTGCCGGGTGCCGGGTGTCAGGGAATGTGTCGGCGAAGCCGACGGATTATACCAACCCACATTGCGGTGTCGGTTATATAATCCGTTGCCGTAGGCAACACATCCGCCGGCCCCTGACCCCAGACACCTGATCCCTGATACGAATTTGCATTTTTCCTCCGTTTATAATATCATATGATATACTCAGAACTTCGAGGAATACCATGAAAAAACTTCTCACTGTAATAACTCTCATCGTTCTCGCCGCTTCCGCGCAGGCCGCCACGGTGACCGTCGATCTCAAAGAGGGCACCCTGAAAAGCGACGACAAAGTCGTATCCTGCGGAAAGTTTACCCGGGTTGGCGACCAGTATCTTTTCACCATGAGCACCAACTCCGACAATCCCCAAAAGGTGACGGTGAACATGACGGGAACGGAGGATTTCGCGGGTTACGACCTCTACGTGAACCGCAAACTGGCCGGCAAGGTAAGGCCCACCGTGGACTACACTTTTCCGGGTCTGGTGTGCGAGAAGAGATATCTCGATTGCCTGGCTATGACGCTGCCCAAAATGACGGTGCTCTTTAACAAGTACAAAGACTCCAAGGACCCGGAGGAACTTCGGGCTCAGTTCACCCTGATGAACATGAAGAACACCGCCCAGGGCGCCGTTACCGCCCACAGGAATTACAGAACCCTCTACATTATGTTGGCCCCCGCCGACAAAGTGGTGCAGAAGAGTTTCAACGTGACCATTCCGGAAAAGGATGAGCTGGCGCGGAAGGTTGTCGCCGCCTGCAACACCATCCACAAAATGCGGTGTGTGATGTACGAGAACCTGAAGCGGGAAGATCTCCGCAACGAGGTGGTTCGCTCCATGACCCCCGTGGAGATGGACGCCAAAGTTAGCGGCGACACTCTCACGGTGACTCTCAAGAACTATTGCGATTTGCCCGTGAGCGGCCTCATTACCCCCACGGTGGCGGCTCAGCCCGTGAAGGCTCAGGTAACGAACCAGCTTGGGGCGAAAACATATACTTTTAAAGTGGCTCCCGGAGAAAATATTTCCGCGAAATGCGTGTTGAAAGTCGAAAAAGAGGGCAGAATCGCGAAAATTACCCTTTAAAAA
>JAGDDM010000108.1 GCA_017958015.1 Abditibacteriota bacterium
CGTTTCGACGACACCAACCCGGCCAAAGAAGACCAAGAGTTCGTGGACGCCATCATAAACGACCTGAAGTGGTTGGGTGTTGACTGGGAGGACCGGCTTTTCTTCGCCTCCGACTACTTCGAACGCATGTATGAGCTGGCCTTGGATCTCATAAAAAGCGGCAAGGCCTACGTCTGCGACCTGACTCCCGAGGAGCTGAAGCTCACCCGCGGCACTCCCACCCGGCCCGGCACTCCCTCCCCCTACCGCGACCGCTCCGTGGAGGAAAATCTGGACCTCTTCGAGCGCATGAAAAACGGGGAGTTTGAGGACGGAACCCACACTCTCCGGGCGAAGATAGACATGACCAGCCCCAACATGAACCTGCGGGACCCGGTTATGTACCGCATTCTCCGAGCGGAGCACCACAGACAGGGAAACAAGTGGTGCATCTACCCCATGTACGACTGGGCCCACGGCCTTGAGGACAGCATCGAGGGCATAACCCACTCCCTCTGCTCCCTGGAATACGAAATCCACAGACCCCTCTACGAGTGGTTCCTGAATAATCTTGACGTCTACAAACCCAGACAGGTGGAGTTTGCCCGTCTGAACCTCACCTACACCGTCATGAGCAAGCGCAAGTTCATCGAGCTCGTAAACGGCGGCTACGTGGCCGGCTACGACGACCCCAGACTTTCCACCCTCGCGGGACTGCGGCGCCGGGGATACACCCCCGAGGCCATATACGAGTTCTGCCGCCGCATAGGCATAGCCAAAACCGATTCCCTGGTTGATTACGCCGTGCTGGAGGACTGCGTGCGGGAGGACCTGAACAAGCGGGCGCCCAGAGTCATGGCGGTTCTCAACCCCCTGAAGGTGGTTATCGACAACTACCCCGAGGGCAAAACGGAAACGCTGCCGGTTATCAACAACCCGGAGGACCCGGAGGCGGGCACCCGGGAAGTTCCCTTCGGCAGAGAACTCTACATCGAGCGGGACGACTTTATGGAAGATCCGCCCAAAAAGTTCTTCCGCCTGGCGCCCGGCAGAGAAGTTCGGCTCCGGAACGCCTACTTCGTCACCTGCACCGACGTTGTGAAGGACGGCGACGGCAACATCATCGAGATTCACTGCGACTACGACCCGGCCACCCGGGGCGGCGACGCTCCCGACGGACGGAAAGTGAAGGGCACCCTCCACTGGGTCTGCGCAGACACCGCCGTAGAGGCGGAGGTTCGGCTCTACGACCACCTCTTCGCCGTGCCCAACCCGGACGACGCGCCGGAAGGCGGCACCTTCCTTGACAACATCAACCCGGACTCCCTGAAGGTTGTCACCGCCAAAATTGAGCCCAGCATCAAGGACGCCCCCAAGGGCTACCGGTGCCAGTTCGAGCGTTTGGGCTACTTCTGCCTTGACGATGACTCGACGCCGGAAAATATCGTCTTTAACCGCACCGCCACACTGCGGGATACCTGGGCGAAGATTAATAAGAAATAGATTAAAATAGGGCTCAGGGGTCAGGGGCCAGGGGCCAGCGGTGGTGTTTTGCTGTCGCAAAACGGATTATATACCCAACACCGCAATGTAAATTGGTAGAATCGTCCGCCTACCGGCGGACACATTCCCTGACACCTGAAACCTGACACCCGGCACCGAATATAAATTTGTCGCGCCTGCGACGTAAAAATATGAAAAAAAGATATATAGCCGCCGCCCTCGCCGGTTTTCTCGGTCTCGGTCAACCGGTGGCGGCCGCGGGAAAATACACTTTAATAACGCTCCTCCACACAAACGACCTCCACGCCGATGTGCCGGAGGGGCTTTGTCGTTTGGCGTCTCTGGTGAAAAGCATCCGCAAGGATATGCCCAATGTGATTCTGCTGGACGCCGGGGACATCTTCCACGGCTCGGCGGTGGAATATCACACCGGCGGCGGCGGCGCGGCGGCGGTTATGACCGTTATGGGCTATGACGGAGCGGCGGTGGGCAACCACGAGCTGGACTTCGGCAAGGACACCTTCGCCCGATTCACCGAGCGGGTCCCCTTCCCCTTTATCTGCGCCAATCTGAAATCACGTGACGGCAGCGTAAAACTTATTCCCTACATAATCACCGAGGCGGACGACGTGAAAATCGCCGTGCTGGGACTCACCACCGAGGAGACAATGGAGCTCCAGTGGCGCACCACTCGGGAGGACTTCATCTTTGAGGACCCCATCGAAACGGCGAAAAAATATCTCCCGGAACTGCGGGAGAAGGCGGACGCGGTGGTTGTGCTCTCCCACATGGGCAGAGACAAGGACAAAGAGCTGGCGAAGACCCTGACCGGCATCGACATCATTATCGGCGGCCACAACCACGAGCACACCACGAGAAACAGATATTACGTTGGAGACACCCTCATCGCCCAAGCGAACTCCCACGGCAAGTCTTTGGGGCGTATCGACTTCACGGTGCGCAAGGATGAAAACGGGGCGAAAATAGTCTCCCTGAACGGCAAAAACGGCTATTGGAGCGACATGGAAAACCCGCCCCTGGGCCTTGAGTACCCCAAGTCGGCGCTGGTGTACCCGGAGGGCGAGGCTGACCCGGAGGCCTTGGCGGCATACGAGCCCTATCGGGCGGAGACCGCGGAGTTTCTGGGCGAAAAAATCGGACGTCTCGATAAGAGCGTATCCCACCGGACAACGCGAAAGATGTGCGCGGCGGCCCTCGCGGCCCACACCGGCGCCGACATAGGCGTAATCGACGACAGAACAGTCACCGACGGCCTGCGCTCCGGAGACATCACCCGTGGCGACATTTTCGGACTCATAAGAGGCTACACCCGGCAGGAACTCATCACGATTAGAGTGAAAGCGGAGAAGGCCTCGGCTCTGCGGAAAATATTGGGCGTCACAACCACGGACTTCGACTACAAGCGTCCCCCGGCGGACACCGTCACCGTCACCGGACAGGCCTACGTCATATCG
Organism: Abditibacteriota bacterium; assembly: GCA_017958015.1. Taxonomy (GTDB): domain Bacteria; phylum Armatimonadota; class UBA5829; order UBA5829; family UBA5829; genus RGIG10368. The sequence continues at coordinate 2,958 of JAGDDM010000108.1, forward strand.
AAACTCATAAACCTCGTCCCCGACGCGGAAATCGTAAGGGAAAACGACGTAACTACCCGGGAAGCGATTGTCGAATACTTCGCGGCCTTCGGCGCCGGGAAAGAATAGAAACCGGTCCGATACCGATTACTAAAAAACGGCTCTCCTTTCGGAGAGCCGTTTTGTTTTCAAGTCGCTTTGTTGAAACATTGCGCGCAATGCCTAACAATTACTTCTTGATTCTTCTCTTGAGACCGAGCACGGAAACAAGACCCATAGCGGCGTACGCGTAAGTCGCCGGCTCGGGAACCATTTCGGTGCTGACGTTCTTCACGTAGAAGGTGTGAGCCTCATACTGACCGTTGGCAGCAACCATCGGGTAAGTTATGTACTTTCTGCCGGCGGTGGGATTGTCACCGGGAGTGTAGTAGGAATCACCGAAACCGATGACCAACTCAACACCGTTGATGTGAGGAGACTCGGGGCCGAATACGTGCCCGAATTCGCCGAAATCAACGACGTAATCGCCGTTTCTGAGCGTACCGAGGTTGACCTCGTAGTAACTCTCAGGCGCGTCGGGAGCGGTATAACCGAGAATGCCGAGGTAAACGTTCATACCGGCAGCTTCGAAGTCGTAATCTTCGTTGAAACCTTCAAGGCGAAGACCGACCTGATAGCAGTTCTCGTCGAATACCCAACTGCTGGTACCTTCGGTACCGCCGATGATGTGGGAAATCCGTCCGTTGGTGCGATTTTCTCTATCACCCATGGAGAAAGAGAACCAGTCGTCACCGGAACCTGCGGGACTGAGGGTTCCGCCGTCGGCGCCGTAAACGGTCCACTCAACGTCAGCGTAAACCGCTGTCATGGTCATCGCGAAAAGGACAACCATGATAAGAGCAATCAGTTTTCTCATTTTTGTTTTCACCTCTTTTCCTGTGTTCATTGTGCGGGATAGTCCACACTAACATCAGTATCATTATACACCTTTGTCAAATCGCTGTCAAGCAAATGAGTTTAAAAAAACCGCCTTGCGGCGGTTTTTTTAAAAGTATTCCCTTTTCCGGGTTTACTTGCCCATCATCTTCTTCGCGGCGGCGACAATGTCGGCCACGGTGGGAACGGAAGCGGCCTCCAGGGGCTCGCTCATAGGAGTCGGGCAGTCCTTGGCGGAGATGGCGGCGGGCTGGCAGTCGAGATAATCGAAGCCGGTGGTGCCGTCGCCGAACTCGAACTCGGAAATCTGTCTTACGATCTCGCCGGCGATACCGCAGCGGGGGAAGCCCTCGGAAACGACTATGAGCTTACCGGTCTTCTTGAGGGACTCGGCGAAGCACTTAACGTCCAGCGGGTTAAGGGTTCTGGGGTCGATGACTTCGGCGGAGATGCCGGCCTCGGCCAGTTCCTCGGCGGCCTTCAGGGCGAAGTGGAGCATTCTGCTGTAAGCGATGATGGTGACATCGCTGCCTTCGCGCTTGATGTCGGCAACGCCGAAGGGGATGATGTAATCGTCTTCCGGAACGGGACCCATGGCGGAGGAGTAGAGAACCTTGTGCTCGATAAAGAGAACCGGGTTGTCCTCGCGGATAGCGGCCTTCAGAAGACCCTTAGCGTCGTAGGGAGTGGCGGGCATGGCGATATAGAGGCCCGGGATGTTCATGAACATGGACTCGAGACTCTCGGAGTGGTGGGCGGCGATACATCTGCCCACACCGCCTTCGGTTCTGACAACCGCCGGAACCTTGGTCTTGCCGCCGAACATATATCTGTTGTAGGAAAGGTTGTGGATAAGCTGGTCGGAAGCGATGGTGAGGAAGTCGGCGTACATGATTTCCGCTACCGGGCGGAGGCCTCTCATGGCCGCGCCGCCGGCACCGCCCACGATGGCGGCTTCGGAAATAGCGGTATCGATGACTCTCTTGGGACCGAACTCGTCATAGAGTCCTCTGGTGGCCGCGTAAGCGCCGCCGTAGAGACCCACGTCTTCGCCCATGACAACAACGGTGTCGTCCCGTCTCATTTCCTGCTGATGGGCCTCAACGATGGCCTGTCCGTAGGTCTTGATGGGATAGCCGGACTTCTCGGCGAAAGCGTCCTGGTCGGCCTTCTTAAGCTTGGGAAGGATAGCTCCCACGTGGGCGCGGATAGCGTCCTCGGTGGGTCTGATCTTGGCCCGGAGAGCGGCTTCGGCGTCGGTTTCGGCCTTGACCTTGGCGGCGTCCTCGGGAACGTAGATATCGTCCATAAGCTCGGAGGGATCCGGATAAGGACTGCCCAGACCGAACTCAACGGCGTCGGCGATGGTCTTGGCGGCCAGCTCGGCCTGCTTGTCGATTTCTTTCTGAGTGGCGCCCATCTCAAGGAGCTTCTTGGTGGCCACGGTCATGGGGTCTCTTTCTTTCCACTGGGCTTCTTCTTCTCTGGTTCTGTAAGCCTTGGGGTCGGAAGCGGAGTGGCCGTACCATCTGTAAGTGAAGCACTCAACCAGCATGGGCTTGCCGTTCTTTCTGGCGTAGTCAACGGCCTTGCCGACTTTTTCCCGAACGTCCAGAACGTCCATACCGTCGGCCTGGAGATAATCCATACCGTAGGCGGCGGCTCTGGCGGAGATGTTTTCGACGGCGGAAGCCATACCCGCGGCCTCAACCTGCTTGGCGTGGAAAGGAACGCTCATGCCGTAGAGGTTGTTCTCGCAGATGTAGACAACCGGGAGACCGCCCAGCATGGCGGAACCCATATTGAAAGCCTCATGGAAGCTGCCGGTGTTGGAAGCGCCGTCTCCGAAGAAGCAGAGAACGACGGCGCCGGTACCGAGGTACTTCTCGGCGAAAGCGGCGCCGGTGGCGATGGGAATGTTACCGCCGACGATACCGGTGGAACCCAGATTACCCTTTTCGACGTCGGCGATGTGAAGGGAACCGCCTCTGCCCTTGCAGTAACCGGTGGATCTGCCCATCAGTTCCGCCATCATCTTGTTCCAGTGATTCTGTCTTTCTTCCTCGTTTTTGGCGTGCTTATTGCCGATGGCGCCGCAGTGGCCGTGACCTCTGTGGGTGCTGGCGATGACGTCTTTGTCCTCAAGAACGGAAGCGGAACCGATAGCTACCGCTTCTTCACCGGCGTACAGGTGAGACGCGCTCTTGATTTTGCCCTCTCTGATCAGTTTAAACACGGTATCCTCAAAGTTGCGGATCTCATGCATCTGTCTCAGAAAATCGAGCAGCTGCGCTTTTGAAACCTCTTTATAAGATTTCTTTGCCATTTCTAAAACTCCTTGTGTAAACGCGACCGCGCGCGTAAATTGAGGTATTGTCCGAGTTTTTCGTCCGGACATACACCATACGAATACATTATACCGGATTATCGAAAAAATTTCAATTTCGTCCGACACCGCAAAAAATACCCGTTCCGGCAGAGGAACGGGCTTAAAATTTAATCCTGCGTTATCAGCGTCCGCGTATCGTATTTAATCGTAATCCTGTTCTTGGGCCGCTGATAATTGTCGGAGTTGTTTCCTATCTTGATAAGTTTTATGAGTTTGTTGCTTGTGTCAACGATGAAGGCGTTGGCGGAGTCTTGGCTGCGGGTGCCGTCAACTCTCATGGAATCGTCCCAGGC
>JAGDDM010000109.1 GCA_017958015.1 Abditibacteriota bacterium
TACAGAACCGCCTACATGAAGGCCAACTATACCGCCGAGTATTACGCCGCTCTCATAAGCGCCAACATGGACGACAAAGAGAAACTGGCCATGTACGTGGACGACTGCAAGCGGTTCGGCGTGGCGGTGTATCCCCCGGACGTGAACAAGAGTTATTCCGAGTTTACGATTGAGAACGGGGGCATCCGCTTCGGTTTCTGCGCCATCAAGGGCTGCGGCAAGGCGGCCATGGACGCCCTGGCGGAGGAACGGGCGAAGAACGGCGACTTCAAGGATATATTCGACCTCACGGTGAGACTGTGCGACAACAACGCCCTCAACAAGGGGTCTCTGGAAGCCCTGATAAAGGTGGGCGCCTTCGATTCCATCGAGCCCAACAGGGCCAAGGTGCTCATGATGCTGCCGGACGCTCTGGCCATGGCGGCCTCCAAGCGGAAGGACGCCCAGACCGGTCAGGACTCCCTCTTCGGAGACGAGGAAGTGTTCCAAAGCGCGGATATGTCCCAATACGAGAACGTGAACAACTACGACAAAGATCAGATTTTCGCCATGGAGAAGTTCTTCATGGGCATATATCTGAGCGGCCACCCGCTGGACGATTTGAGAGGCTATCTCGAGGCCAACACCAACGCCAACGCCAACACGATTAAAGAGTTGGAGAACAGAACTACCTGCACAATGGGCGGTCTGTTGCGGGACGTGAGCGTCATCATCACCAAGAAGAACGAGAAAATGGCCCGGGCCAAGCTGGAGGACCTGTACGGTTCCACCAACGTGATTTTCTTCCCCAGAGCCTACAAGGCCTGCGAGGGGCTTTTGGTGCCGGAGACGGCGGTGCTCGTTAAAGGAAAAGTGTCCAAATCCGCCGGCATTTCCGATGAGGAAGAGGGCGGCGGCACAGCGGAGTTGTTGGGTGAGACCGTGGTGGCGCTGGACAAGAGCGCCGCGGGTTCCGCGGACTCGCCGGAGATTAAGTCCGACATGCATATTTTATTGAAAGAAGATGTGAATCTGGAGTTCCTGAAGAAGCTCCTGGCCTCCAACCCCGGAGGGTCGAAGGTGTATTTCCACATCGACAACAGAGCGAAGGGAGGAAAGGTTGACAAGTTCGCCGTACCCATGCGGGTGAGCCCGGATCCCGGACTCATCGGGGACATCAAGAAACTGGCGGGCGTCGGCGGTGTCAAGCTGAGATGATGAAACGGGATAAAACCATAGACGTATTGAAGGGCATCGGCATTTTTCTGGTGGTCTACGCCCACGCAATGGCGGGGAGAATCTGCTTCCTGAAGTATATTTTTTCCTTCCACATGGGGCTGTTCTTCTTCGCCGCCGGATATCTCCTGAACGGCAAGACGGATATGCCTTTCGGGAAGTTTTTCCGGAAGAAGTTTAAGGCTTTCTTTTTGCCCTACCTTGTGTTTTTCCTTATTGCCGTGCTGACGGCCTTTGTTCGCGGCAGGGTAGAGTCCGGTACTTTTGCGGATTTTCTGCGGTGTTTCCTCATATCGCCGGGAACGAAGATAGGGGCCTTTAAATGGGCGATACCCCTGTGGTTCCTGCACCACCTGTTCTTCGCGGAAATCATATTCTACTTTGTGACGAAATGCGGCAAATGGGTCATGGGGCTCGTCGCTCTCTGTTGTCTGCTGTTCGTGGCTCCTTACCAGAGTCTCTTTCCCCATTTTGCGGCGCCTTTCACGGCCACGGCTCTGCTCTCCTCGATTTTCTATCTCTCCGTGGGCTACCTGTTCAGAGATATATCGAAGTATTTCGCGGGCAAAAAGTACCTCGCCCTCCTTTTGATTGTCTGCGGGTACGTCTTTTCCTGTCATAACATGGGTAACATGCAGGTGTTTGCCCACACCACCACGATGTACCTGCTGGGTTCTCTTTTCAGCATAATCGGTTGGTACTCCGCGGCGGAAACCGTGGGCAGCCGATTCCTCGAGTACCTGGGCAGAAATTCCCTGTATGTATACGGTTTCCACACCGGTGTTTGGTACATCGTCAATTTGTTGTTTATCGTTTTGTCGAGGGTCGGAGTGCTCAGCGGACCCCGCTGGCCGGAAACCGCCTTTTTGTGGACGGCGGCAAACATTGTCATATCCGCATTCTTCGGAGAGATATACAAATTCGCCGCAAGCCGGCTCGGTAAGAAAAAAAACGCGTAATTTTTTCCTGATAATTGATTTATACGCGTTAATGTGATAATATATACTTTAGGGTAATATAATGTCTTTAATATCGTCTAACCTTGAAGAAGTGAACGCTCGAATAGCCGCGGCTGCGGAGTCCGTGGGGCGGACTCGTGAGGACATAACTCTCGTTGCCGTCACCAAGACCAAGCCCTGCTCCGATATAAAGGAAGCGGCGGCCGCGGGCGCCGCGGAATTCGGGGAAAACTACGTTCAGGAACTGGTATCCAAATACGA
>JAGDDM010000110.1 GCA_017958015.1 Abditibacteriota bacterium
AAAAGGTCTTTACAATATTGCCAAAACCCTGTATAATTAACCTAGGTTAAGTTGCGGTTCGAAATCTGAACACTTTATCGAAGGGCGGATCGGACACGTACCCCCAAAGAGAAATATACAACAACCTCCGCCCTTCAAAAAATTCGGGAACAACCGAATACGCCTATGCCCGCCTTTCAAAAAAAGGCGGTTTTTTTTGTTGACATTCTCCGTATTACGTTATAGAATGAAAGTAGGAGGTTTTTACCATGAAAAAGGTATTCTTTATCATCTCTCTTTTCGCTTTCGCGAGCATCGCTTTTGCCGGAGACACTCTGGAGGACATGGCAGCGCGGGCCGGCGCGGAAACATTCCTCACCGCCGCGGTTGACCCCTGCACCACCCCCGGCACTCACGCCTTTTCGGAGTTCACCCCGGATGAGGACAACTTCGTCTACTACACCGCCGACAATCGGACCTACGGCATTGAGGTTATGCCCATAGTCACCCCCGCCGGCTTCGACTACTCCGACACCGGTATCATCACGGTGCCCAACACCACCAACGCGGAGAATTACATCTCCCTTTGGTTCAACAACGACCACTCCCTTTCCGACTACACCGCCGGAATCGTTCTGGCCGCGGCGGAAAACAGCGGCACTTTAGCCGCCAATAACTATACCAACGTCATGCTCAGAACATTCATCTGGGCCGACGGCGCCACCGAAGGCGTCCGGGCCGACGACTACTTCATAAACATCACCGACGGCGAGGACAGAACCCAGTACAGATTCGACACCGACTACACTGCCGAGGGCAACGAGGCTCTGGAGCTGAGAATATACTCAAGCCCCAACGCCGAGAGCACCACCCTCAGCGGCTACAGCCACGTCACATACAACCTCTACGCCGATAAGGTTCCCACCACAACAATCAACAACGAACAGGTTGGTCAGTGAAAACCTTAGTTATCGTTCTCGCCGCCGCCCTCGCCTCGGCCGCCTTCGGCGCCGGGTACTACGGCAACGTCACCGCCGGAATATCCGGAAACACCCTCTATTCCGTCGCCGCCGCCGAAACCGTAACCGACAGTCTCCGATCCATCGCGGTGCTGGCCTTGGACGAAAACTTCAGTCCCTACTATATTGTTGACGGCGCGATATACGCTTTCAGCGGCAGCCCCGTTCACACCGTCGACGGCTTTGTCTGCGAAAACGACGGCAGAGTTGTTGCCCCGGGACCGCTGGGAACGGAAATCTACCTCGCCGATATGCTTTGTCCGGATTTCTACGCGGAATACGACCTTGAGGAAGCCCACAAAACAATGGCGGGCAAAATCGCCGAGGAAGGAACCCCGGTCATCGCCGCCGGCACAGCCGACGCCTGCATGTGGGAAACGGTCGCGGCAGACATCATCGCCGACGAGGACGAGGACTACGACGGCGCGAGTAACTACGCCGAAAACAACGACTTCTTCAAGATTCGCACCACCCACAGATCCCAGGTCCACTCCCTCACCAAAGGCAAAATCGACCCCAACGCCGCCTACAACGACGCGCTCATGAGACGGGTAGACTACAACAAGAAAAAAGACACCACCGTCGCCCCGAGAACGGGCATAGGAAGTCGGTAGCCGCCGGGCAAGACCCTTTGACCGCAAAAAATTATCTCATCCGTTTTTCCGAAACGGATGAGATTTTTTGTATATGAATTACCGGATTACAATCCTATGGGTTCGCTCGCCTTGCAGTCCAACCTGAGGTCATGGGCTAGGTACTTGTCGTAATTATAGTAGGCCGCCGCCGCGATCATGGCCGCGTTGTCGGTGCAGAGAACCATTGGAGGTACGCTGACGGCGATTCCCGTCCGCTTGCCTTTTTCCGTCATGGCGTTCTTCAGGCCGCTGTTGGCCGCAACGCCGCCGGCCACGAGAACCTGCTTAACGCCCCGTTCCCGAGCCGCCTTGAAAGTGTGGCTCACCAAAACGTCCACCACCGCCGCCTGGAAGGAGGCGGTTATGTCCTTTATGTCATCCTCGCTGGACTCGGCGTAGCGCACCACGGCTGTTTTGAGACCGCTGAAGCTGAAGTCGAGGGTGTCCTTCACTCTCGCTCTGGGGAACCGCACCGCCTTGGGGTTGCCCTCCTTGGCCATCTTGTCGATAATGGGTCCGCCGGGGTAGCCCAGACCGAGGGCTCTGGCGCACTTGTCGAAGGCCTCGCCCGCCGCGTCGTCCACGGTCGTTGCCAGGAGCTCGTACTTGCCGTGTTCGGGCATGTATATCACGTCGGAGTGGCCGCCGGAAACAACCAGGCACACCACCGGAAACTCCACAACAAAGTCCGTAAGGAAGTTGGCGTAGATGTGGCCCTCAAGGTGGTGGACCGCCAGCAGGGGTTTGTTCTTCGCGTAGGCGATTGTTTTCGCCGCCATGACGCCCACGATAAGGGAGCCGATGAGACCGGGCCGGTTGGTCACCGCCACCGCGTCGATATCGTCCCAGGTACACTCCGCCTTTTCCAGCGCTTCCCGCACGGTGGGAATAACCACTTCGAGATGTCTGCGGGAGGCCACCTCCGGCACCACGCCGCCGAACCGGGCGTGGATGTCTATCTGGGAAGATATTATATTGGAAAGGACTTTTCTGCCGTCCTCAACAACAGCCGCGGATGTCTCGTCGCAGCTGCTTTCAATTCCGAGTATCCTCAATTTCCGCTCCCCGGGAGAGTTCCTTCAAATGCTTCGCGAAGGACCCGTCCCTCATATCCGAGGTCCACATGATAACCGCGGCCTCGTCGTTGTCGCAATAATAATGTTCCCGCACGCCCACCGCCTTAAATCCCAGTTTGCGGTAGAGCCCTATGGCGGGAACGTTCGATATACGCACTTCCAAAGTGGCAAAGCGCGTTCCGTAATTCAAAATGTGATCGAGGTACGCCGCCAGCATAACCGAGGCAACGCCCTTGCGGCGCAAATCCGCCCGCACAGCCACGGTGGTGATGTGGACCTCGTCGAAGATGAGCCAGCCGCCCATGTAACCGGCCACTTTGCCCTCTTCCTCGGCGGTGATATACACCGTGGCCTCGTGGGTCAAATCCTCAAGGTACGCCGCCTCCGACCAGGGCAGGGAATAGGCTTCCCGCTCGATGGCCATAACTTCCGGCATATCCTCCGGACGCATAATTCTGAATATCATCAATACAAATCGTTGGCGTGTATATAATAGAAGAGTCCGGCGCTGATAAGAAACAGGGGAATAAGCCAGCAAAGGTCAACCAGCATTGTCCGCCGGTCCTCGCGTCTGCCGAATATAAGGAAAAACTCCGACAGAATGAGCATAAAGGAACCCACGGCCACGATAAGGGGCAGGAAAGGAACCATACTCCACAGCACCTGGCGGTCGATGTCCATCATGTAGCAGGCGCCGAATCCCAAACAGGAAACGAACAGCACACCGGCAACGAGAACAAAGGCGGGAATCATAATTCACCTCCGGCTTTTTTGAGTTCGATGACCTTTTTCCGGGCGGAGTCGATGTCGTGAACGAGGCTTCCCTTGGCCTCCTCAAACTCCTCGCCGTGCTTGCGGAGAATGTAGGCCGGGTGGAGTCCCGCGATTGCCGCCGGAGCGAACTTCGACGGGAAAAAGAGTCCCCGCTCCTTGGTCATCCTGAAATCTCTTTCCATTATAAACCGCGCCGAGGGAGCGCCCAAACTGAGAATTACCTTGGGGTTCACTATCTCGATCTGCCGCTCCAGCCACTTGGTGCAGGCCTTCACCTCCGCGGGCAGCGGCGGACGGTTCCGCACGGATCTGCCGTCTATGACGCAGGCCCGGCACTTCAGAATGTTGCAAATGAAAACGTGTTTGCGGCTCATGCGGAGCTCGCCCAGGGCCTCGTCAAGGAGCTTACCGGCTCTGCCCACGAAGGGTCTGCCGGTGGCGTCTTCCGTGGCGCCGGGTCCCTCGCCCACAATCATAAGGGGGCTGTCCGGGTTGCCCTCCCCCAGGACGATGTTGGTGCGGGTCTCGCAGAGTCCGCAGTCCCGGCAGCGCTCAATCTCGCCCCGCAGGGCTTCCATTTTCTCGGCGTTTGTCACTTCTTCGCTCCGTACTCGTCAAAGTGGGGCTTCATCTTGGCGTAGGTGTCCTCCAAGGATTCGGCTATGACACGAACGTCGGCGAAAACCGGCATGAAGTTGATATCCCCGGTCCACCGAGGCACAATGTGCATATGCAGATGGTCGGCTATGCCCGCTCCGGACACGGCGCCGATGTTCATACCGATGTTGAAGCCGTCGGGTCTGGCGGTTTTCTTCAGGACGTCGCAGGAGACCTGAAGGAGGGTCATCATCTCGCCCTTTTCCTCCGCCGTCAGGGACAGGAAGTCGGAGGTGTGTCTGTAAGGCACCACCATAAGGTGGCCGTTGGAATAGGGGAAGGCGTTCATGATGACAAAGCAGTGCTCCCCCCGATAGAGAATTCTGTTCTTCGGGTCCTCGGAGGGGTCCTCCTTGGGGAAGTCGCAGAATATACAGCCCGTGGGTTTGCCGCCGGAGTTGATGTATTTCATTCTCCAAGGCGCCCAAAGTTTTTCCATTTCCGATTCCTCCGCGTATTTTTTGTCTTCGGCTATTTGCGCCGCCAATTCTTCTTTCGAGCCGAACTTTTTCTCGTCTCGTATTCTCTTCACGAACTCCACGGCCATTGCCTCGCCGTAGATGTCCCCGTTAAAGCCCAAAATGTGGACCTCGATTGTTGTGTTTTTGCCGTGGAATGTGGGGCGGTTGCCGATGTTGCAGACACCCCGATACGTTTCTCCGCCAACTTCGGCAGTGACGGCGTAGACTCCGTTTTCGGGAACGATAAGCCCCTCGGCCCGGGTGATGTTGGCGGTGGGGAACCCCATTGTCCGACCCACTTCTCTGCCGTGGCCCACTTCGCCCACTATACGGAACCGGCGTCCCATGAGCCGCTCCGCCGACTCCACATTGCCGGCGGCGAGCTTCTCCCGTATGGCGGTGGAGCTCACCTGCTCCCCGTCCACGTAGACGGCGGAAGCGATGTGGGCTGTTATGCCGAACTTTCCGCCCTCGGTGAGCAGATAGTCGGAATCGCCGCTGCGCTTTGCCCCGAAGCGGAAGTTCCTGCCCTCGCAGATGTGAACCGCCCCCAGACGGCCCACGGCCACGTCCCGAATAAAGGCTTCGGGACTCATGTCCGCCAGCTCCGAGGTGAAGTCCTGAACGATGATGTCCTCTATGCCCATGGAGGCGATGAGCTCCAGGCGGGTGTCAAGGTCGGAGACGTATTTGATATCCGGTCCGCCGAAGGGTTTCTCGCGGAATGTAAGGGCTGTGGCGACGAGGCCGTTCTCCCGGGCGATCTTGGCAACGCTCTTCAAAATGATGCCGTGGCCCAGATGCACGCCGTCGAACACGCCGATGGCCAGCACCCGTTTCTTATCCGATTTTACGTTCTCAAGGCCGTATATAACGCCCATCAATCCGCCTCCGCGAATACCTTTCGGGGTCGCAAAACTCCCTCTTCGGCGGCGCAGATCGCCGCCGCTTTCCCGTCCCGCAAAGCGAGAACGAGCCCTTCGCCCTCTCCTCTTATCTCAAGTCCCCGGCAAATCCGAAGAAACTCATTGTCGTTCAAATCTTTTCGCGGCATGTCCCCCAGAGCGTCGGCTATGGGCAGAAGGAGAGATTCTTTGTCCTCCGCCGCGGCGAACTCCTCCGCGGTAATGCCTCTGTCGTAGGTAAAGGCTCCCACACGGGTGCGCTTCAGGGCGCTCATGGCGCCGCCGCAGCCCAGTTTCGCCCCGATGTCGTGGCAGAGCGTGCGGATATATGTCCCGGACGAACAGGTAACGGTGAGGTCCGCGTCACCGCCGCCGTATCGGCAGGAGATATCGTAAACCGTGATTTTTCTCGGCTGCCGCTCCACGGTTTTGCCCTCTCTGGCGAGTTTATAGAGCCGCCTGCCGTCCACTTTCACCGCGGAAACCATGGGGGGAATCTGCTCAATCTCCCCTTTGAAACTCTCAACGACTTCCCGCAGCATATCTTCCGTGACGAATGAGGCGTCCCGGGTCTCCGCGACTTCGCCGGTGGTGTCCTGACTGTCGGTGATCACGCCCAGCCGCAGTTTCGCCTCGTATGTCTTAACGGAGGAATCCATGTACTCCAGGGCCCGGGTGGCTTTGCCGACACCAACCACCAGCACCCCCTCCGCCATGGGATCGAGAGTTCCCGCGTGTCCCACCTTGGTTTTCCTCGGGAGAGCCCGTCTCACCGCGTTCACAATATCGTGGGATGTGGGGCCGGAGGGTTTGATTATGTTTACGA